>JBDSAR010000376.1:0-4111 GCA_039922035.1 Chthoniobacteraceae bacterium | reverse complement strand
CGACGATTCCAACGAGCAGACAGCGGGCGCCGGATCTGGAATTCATTGTCATCGGTGAAGCTCGCGCGATGCGCTCACGCCTTGAGCTTGTACGCCTGCACGGCAGTTTTCCCGAACAGCCACTCGCGCTCATCCGCCGAAAGTTTTGCGGCGAACCGATGCACGGTTTCCACCCAGCGCAGGTAGTTCGAGGCGACGAGGCACACCGGCCAGTCGCTGCCGAACATGAGCCGCTTCGGGCCAAATGCCTCCAGCACCGTGTCGAAGTATGGACGCAACTGCTCCTCGCTCCATTTCCCGTAGTCGGCCTCGGTGGTCATTCCCGACACCTTGCAATACACATTCTGGCGGCGAGCCAGTTCCCTGATGTTCTTCCTCCACGGCTCGATTGCGTTCTCCTTGATGCGCGGCTTCGCGATGTGATCGAGCACGAAGACCTGCTTCGGATGCCGGTCCACAAATTCAATCGAGGCCGCGAGCTGCCGCTCGAAAATGAGGATGTCATACACGAGCCCGAAGTCGCGCAACGCCGACACGCCGCGGTTGAAGTCCGCGCCGAGGACGAAGCGGTCATCCGGCTCGTCCTGCACGACGTGGCGCACCGCGCGGAATTTTGGATTCGCCGCAAACGCCGCGAGCGTGTTGCGCACATCCGGCTTCGCCAGCGGCACCCAGCCGACGACGGCCTTGATGAACGGATTCACGTCCGCCATCGAGAGCAGCCACTCCGTCTCGCGCACGCTCTGCCGCGCCTGCACGGAGACGACGCCATCAATGCCCGCCGCGGCGATCTCCGCCTGCAAATGCTCCGGCAAAAAATCGCGACGCAGCGCAGCCATCGAGTCGCCGATCCACGGATACTCGGCGGTGCTGTATTTCCAAAAGTGGTGGTGGGAATCAATCTTCATGCACGGTGAATCACGGAGGAGAATTGGGCGGCTCGCAAGCGGAGATGTGGGCCGCGGCTTTCGTCGTGCAGATTGCCAGCCAGGGTCCGCGCCGCGTCTTTTCCCGCATCCGTGCCGGGCCCGCATCGCGCCGATTCTTCAGGCATTGTGCGCCTAGCGCGCCGACACACCGAGCACACAACGAATGCCGTGGTTGTCGTTGAGGCGATGCGTGGGCAGGTTGTGATAGCGGAAGGACAACAGCAGATGCTTGCGGTCGTAGTTATTCCACGACGCACCGCGTAGGACACGGTCATTCTGTGAAGCATCATACCAATCTTCGCACCACTGCCATACATTGCCGCCGATGTCATACAGCCCATACGCATTGGCCGGGAAGCTCCCCACTGGCGAGGTCGTCGCGTAGCCTTCGCTGTAGCCTTCGATCCACAGGTTACCCATTCGATTTTCCTTCACCGGGAATTTCGCGTGATACGCCTCGTCCGCGTAGTTGCCCGCTTTCCCCCTCGGCGGCCACTCCTTGCCCCACGGGAAATCCGCACTGTTTTTCAAACTCTTTTCCGCTGGCGTCACGCCGAATTCCCGCGTCAGCCCCGCTGCCCAGCTCCATTCCTCATCACTCGGCAGCCGATACCTGACTCCCTTCGGCAGCACGCCCTCCGCCATTTCCTTTTCGCTCAGCCAATCGCAAAACGCATTCGCATCCTCCCAACACACGCCCACGACAGGGTGATCCATCTCGCGCCCCGCAGGCACGTCATCCTTATGCTGCGTCTTCCACGCGCCGTCCACCTTGGGGTTCGCGGACGCATACGCCGCGTAATCCTGCACCCGCACGTCCCACACGCCAAAGAGCACGCGCTGCCCCGCCGTCGGCCCGCTCAAAATCGGCACGGGGACGAATCTCATGCCGAGCGAGTTCACGAAGGGCTTGTCCTTTGTCGCGTTCGCAAGGTCCGGCGGCACCTCCGGTGGAAAAAGCGCGCCCGGATGTCGCGCTCCACCTGCGGCCTGCTTCCGCGGCGAAAAATACACCAGCGCCGCCACCGCCACGCACATCGCGATGCCGCCGCCGATCCACGCCGCCACCTTGTTCGCCTTCATTTTCCCGGCAGCAGCGGCCACGGCCACGGGCCGCGACGCCACCACCCCCGGCACTGGCACCGGCGTTTCGCTCAGCGCATCGAAGGCCCGCCGCAAATCTGCGTTCACCTCCTCGTAGCCCTGCTGCCGCGCGGCGGGATCCTTTTGCATCATCTTCAAGATCACCTCCGCAAGCACCGGCGGGCACGCGGGGAACACGCTGCGGATGTCCGGCGTCGGCTGCGTCACGTGCTTGGTCATCACCGCCACCGCATTGTTCCCGGTGAAGGGCGTCTTCCCGCTCACGAGGCGATACAAGGTGCAGCCGAGGCTGTAGATATCCGCCCTCAAATCCAAGTCCTTGCTCCCCTCCGCCTGCTCGGGGCTCACGTAATAGGGCGTGCCCATCAAGGCTCCCGTGATGGTGAGTTGCTGCGATTGGTCGGCGATTTTCGCAAGGCCCAGATCGCCCAGCTTCACGTCGCCCTCGCCGCTCAGGAAGATGTTGTCCGGCTTAATGTCCCGGTGAATGAGGCGCGCACGCTTCCACGCGTAGTCCAGCGCGTTTGCGACATGCACGCCGATGGCGATGGCCTCGCCGAGATCGATGCACCCCATGCGCTTCAGCCGCGTATGGGCCGACTCACCCTTGATGAATTCCATCGCAAACCAATGCAGCCCGTCGTTCTCCCCGGCCGAATACACCTGCACCAGATTCTGATGGCTCAGCCCCGCCGCCGCAATCGCCTCCCGGCGAAACCGCTCGATATACTCCGGGTCCGCCGCTAGCGCCGGCCGCAACGTCTTCAGCGCGACCGTGCGCTGCAACGAACTCTGCACCGCGCGATACACGGCACCCATCCCGCCCTGCCCGATGCGTTCGAGGATCTCAAATTCGCCGAGACGCTGGCCCTCAAGACTCATGCGCGAAGGCTAAATGAGAATGAGCGCGATGAGCGAGAGGGAAAACGTGATGCGCCTCACGCGAGGATGCCCTTGACGACTTTGCCATGCACATCCGTGAGCCGGTAGTCGCGGCCTTGGAAACGGAACGTGAGCCTCTCGTGATCGAAGCCGAGCAGGTGCAGGATCGTCGCCTGCAGATCGTGGACGTGGACTTTGTCCTGCACGACGGAGAAGCCAAGTTCGTCCGTCTCGCCGTAGCTGATGCCGTGCTTCACGCCACCGCCGGCGAGGAAGATCGAGTAGGCGTCAGGAAAATGATCGCGCCCCTGAAACATGCCCTTGGCCGTGCGGCCTTCGCGGAAAGGCGTGCGACCAAACTCGCCGCCCCACACGATGAGCGTGTCGTCGAGCAGTCCGCTCTGTTTCAAGTCGCGGATGAGCGCGGCGACGGGCTTGTCGGTGCGCGTCATTTTGCGCGTGAGGCCGTCCTTAATTTCCTCGTTGGCATTCGTGCCGTGGAAGTCCCAGCCCCAGTCGAAGAGCTGCACAAATCGCACGCCCTGCTCGAGCAGTCGTCGTGCGAGCAGGCAGTTGTTGGCAAAGCTCGCCTCGCCCGGCTTCGCGCCGTACGCGTCGAGCACGGGCTGCGGCTCGCGCGAGATGTCCATCACGTCCGGCACGCTCGTCTGCATTCGGAATGCGAGTTCGTATTGCGCGATGCGCGTGGCCGTCTCGGGATGGCCGAGTTCGCGCGCCTGCTCCTCATTCAGATCACGCAGCGCGTCGAGGGTCTTGCGGCGAAGCTCGCGATCCATGCCGGGAGGATCGCTCACATACAAAACGGGGTCGCCCTTTGAGCGGCACTGCACGCCCTGGAAAACCGACGGGATGAACCCCGTGCCCCACAGCCCCTGCCCGCCGCTCGGCTGCACGCCGCTGCTGATCAGCACGACGAAGCCCGGCAGATTTTCATTCTCCGATCCGAGCCCGTACGTGACCCACGATCCCATCGAAGGCCGGCCCTGCCGCGGCGAACCGGTGAAGAGCATCAGCTCCGCAGGCGCGTGGTTGAACTGGTCGGTGAACATCGATTTCACCACGCACATCTCGTCGGCGATCCCGTGAAAATTCGGGATTGCATCGGACATCCATGTGCCGCCCTTCCCGTGCTGCGTGAACGTGTGCGGCGTGCCCATGAGCTTCGGTACGCCGGT
>JBDSAR010000375.1:0-3642 GCA_039922035.1 Chthoniobacteraceae bacterium | reverse complement strand
CGAACATCGCGTGTGCGTGGACTGCAAGGCGGGCTGCGGGACGTGCTGCCACCTCGGGAAAATCGACGCGCGTGCACACGAGATTTTTGCGCTCGCGGATTGGATCACGCGGAATTTTTCCAGCGAAGATCGCGATGCCGTCCTCCGGCGCGCGCGGGCACACGCGACGGCAGTCGCGCCGCTCACGCTCGAACAACACCTGCGCACCGTGCGCGCATGTCCCCTGCTCCGCGACATGAGCTGCAGCGCACACCCTGCGCGGCCCGGCGTGTGCCGCATCGGGCACTCGACGGATGTGCGGATTTGCGAGCGGGCATTTCAAAATCCCGACGACCTCGCGGCAAAAGGCGGATCGCACGCGGTGTCGAAACTGGCGATGACGGTCGCGAGCGATGGGACGTCGTTCGCATTTATCGAGGCGGGGCTCGACAAGACTGCATACGATCTCGGAAGTGCACTCGCAGAAGCGCTCGGCGATCCTTCGACGCTGGAACGCTGGCTCGCGGGTGGGCGCGCGTTTTCCAAGTCCGCAATCGCGAAGCAGGAGCCAGCGGCGGACGAGTGAGTTTCCCCTCGCACGGTGCCGGGCGGCTTCGTAACTATCCGCGCAATGAGAAGCATGACCGGATACGGCCGCGGACAAAGCGTGCATGATGGCGCAAAGTTCACCGTCGAACTCAACTCGGTGAACCGCAAGCAGAGCGACGTGGTCGTGAACCTGCCTCGCGAACTCGCGGAGCTGGAGCCGCGCGTGCGCGACACGATCAACGCGGAGATCACCCGCGGACGGCTCACGGTCGTCATCGCTTTTCACGCGGGAGCGAGCACGCCGCAAAACCTCGCGCTCGATCACCAGCTCGCCCGCACATACTACGACGCGATGCGCGAGCTTCAGAAGGAGCTGGGCGCGGGCGGGGAAATCAGCATCGAGACCGTGCTGCGCGCGCCTGGTGTGCTGAAGGCACCGGAAGAGCGGGTGCTGCCCGACATCGCGTGGCCGCATGTGGAATCCGCCCTGCGCGGTGCGCTCGCCGATTTGCTGAAAATGCGTGAGCACGAGGGGAAACATCTCTCGGTGGATTTGCGCAAGCGGATCAAGATCGTCCGCGATGCAGTCAAAAAAGTGCGGAAGCTGCTCCCGGATGTCGTGAAAAAATACCGGCAGCAGCTTCACGATCGGATCGCGCGCGCGGCGATTGATCTTCCGATTGATGATGATCGCCTCGTGAAGGAAGTCGCGATTTTCGCGGACAAGAGCGACGTGACCGAGGAACTGACGCGGCTGGCGAGCCACTTCGATCAGTTCGAGCATCACCTCGCGAAGAACGAGCCGGTGGGGCGCACGCTGGAGTTCATGTGCCAGGAAATCGGGCGCGAATTCAACACGCTCGGAGCAAAGGCGAACGACGTGGAAATCTCGCAGCTCGTCGTGACGTGCAAGGCGGAGATGGAAAAAATCCGCGAACAAATTCAGAATATCGAATGAATCGCGACGGCATCCTCTTTCTCATCTCCGCGCCGTCCGGCGGCGGCAAGAGCACGCTGCTGAAGATGCTTTCGGATGAGCCGGACTTCGTGTATTCGATCTCCTGCACGACGCGCGCCCCGCGCCCCGGCGAGGTGGACGGCCGCGACTACCATTTCCTGAGCGTCGCGGAATTTGAGCGTCGCATCGCGGCGGGCGATTTCATCGAGCACGCGAATGTGCATGGAAATTTCTACGGCACGCTGCGGCAGACGATCCTTGAAAGCATGAACAGCGGTCGCGATGTGCTGATGGATGTGGACATCCAGGGCGCGGCAAAAATTCGCGCGGATGCCGATGCACGATTCCAGGCGGCGCTGGTGGATATTTTCCTGACGCCGCCGAGCATGGATATCGTGCGGAGCCGCCTGCTGAAGCGCGCTACCGAGACGCAAGAGCAGCTCAACTTGCGACTCCGCAACGCGAAAACGGAGATGGCGGCGTGGCGAAATTACCGCTACACGATCATCAGTGGCACACCGATGGAAGACTTCGAAAATTTCCGGGCAATCATGCAGGCGGAGCGCATGCGCGCTTCGAGGATGACACTCAACTTTTGAAACCCATGAGCGCGCCCGTCATCATCCTCGGAGTCACCGGCAGCATCGCGGCCTACAAGGCCGCGGATCTCGCGAGCCTGCTCGTGAAGGGCGGCGCGGAGGTGCATGTGGTGATGACGCGGCACGCGTGCGATTTCATCACGCCGCTGACGATGCAGACGCTTTCGCGAAATCCCGTCGTGACGGGCGCGGCGGACGCGCAGACGACTTGGAAACCCGGACACATTGACCTCGCGGATCGCGCGACGCTGCTGCTCATCGCGCCCGCAACAGCGAATGTGATCGCGGAACTCGCGCACGGGCTCGCGGGGCATCCGCTCACCGAGATCGCACTTGCGACGCAAGCGCCGCTGCTCATCGCGCCCGCGATGAATGGCAAGATGTGGCAGCATCCCGCGACGCAGGCGAATGTCGCGCTGCTGAAATCGCGTGGCGCGGAATTCATCGGGCCCGATGCGGGCGTGCTCGCGTGCGGATACGAAGGTCTCGGGCGACTCACTGCGGTGACGGAGATCGCGACGCGCTCGCTCGCGAAATGTGAAAACGTGAACGCGAATCAGCGCACGAAAAAACTGCGGCGGGAAAAAAAGTAGCGAAAATTTCCGCTGCATTCGCAGCGTGAAATGCGCGTTGATTTTCAAGAGCGCGCGTGATGGCCGGCAAGTCCACACATGTCGAATTTTCATAGGTAAAATGCGGTCGGGAATGTTCCACAAACGGAGGTGTTCCACCGGTTTTTCGCGCGCACAAATTTACGTGCCGCGAGCACGCGACCGCTAAATATTGTGTCAAACATGCAGAATTGTTGTTGACGCATCTATCCGTAGTGGATAGACGAACAACATAGAGCGTGATGATTTTCTGCACCTCCCACAAATTCCCCAGACACATTTCTCAGTCCCGCCACTGCGGGCAGGAAGGGGGTGTCAAATAATGGCCGCAAAGAAAAAAGCCGCAGCGAAGAAAGCTGCTCCTAAGAAGAAAGTCGCAGCGAAGAAGAAAAAGTAGGTTGACCCCTGCTAATTAACAATGGGAGGCGAATCTAACGGTTCGCCTCTCATTTTTTGTCCCGAAATCACCCGTGCAACGCCTTTTGTCCGAGGTTCCGCTTGCCGGGCGCGGGCGCATCCACCATCCATAGCCGCACTTTCCGAATGACCGACATCTCCGCCGCCCTCGAAACCGCCATCCAGTCCGCACGCGAAGCCGGCGCGCTTCTCACCAGGGAGTTTGGCCGCCCGCCGGAGGTCAACGAAATGCACGCTCACGACATCAAACTCTTGCTCGACGTGGAGACGCAGGACTTGATCACCAAGCGCCTGCTCGGGCGTTTCCCGGAGCACGCGCTTTACGGCGAAGAGGGCATCGCGGGAAATCAGAGCAGCGAGTGGCAGTGGATCGTGGACCCGATTGACGGCACGGTGAACTACTTCTACGGCCTGCCGCACTACTGCATCAGCATCGCGCTCCGACGTGCGGGCGAAATGCAGCTCGGCGTGATCTACGATCCGTCGCGCGACGAGATGTGGGAGACGGTGAAAGGCGGGCCGACATTGC
>JBDSAR010000374.1:0-5840 GCA_039922035.1 Chthoniobacteraceae bacterium | reverse complement strand
GGAAGAGCCGTGCGAAAGCGACGCGCTGCTGTTCGCCGAGGGACAGGACGTTCGTCCAGTCCACGACTTTGCTGAGGTCGTTGCCGACGCGGGCGAAGATGTCGTGGAGGTTTACGTTTTCGAGGACAGCGGTGATGGCGGTGTCATCGGCGTCCTCCTCATTGAGCGGATACATGAGCTGGGCGCGGAGGTTTCCGGGAACCATATAGGGTTTTTGCGGGAGGAAGATGAGGTGCTTGTGGGCGGGCCGATCGATCGCACCGCCGCCGGGGTGCCAGAGGCCGGCGATGGTGCGGAGGAGCGAGCTTTTTCCCGAACCGCTCTCGCCCATGACGAGCAGGCTGCCGCGCCGGGGAAGCTGGAGGCTGAGGTGCTGTGTGAGCGTCTTGTCGCCGGTGGGCGTTTTTACGGTGATATCGTCGAGCTTGAGCTGGAGCCCCTCTTCGTTGATTTCGGCCTTCGCCTCCTCCGCTTCGCGGGCGTCTTCCGCATCAAACTCGTCGAGATTGTCCCAAAGGTCACCGAGACGGCGGATGCCGGCGGTGAAAGAGCTGAGGCCTTCGATTTGCGCGATGATGATCGAGAGCGCGGCGAGCACGGAAGCGAATGCTCCCTCGGCCTGCGTGACGACGCCGAACTCCACCTTGCCGCTGATGAACATGGGGCCAATGATCAATCCGGGAATGATCAGGGCGAGATAGTTATAGCCATTGGCGAAGAAGCCGAGGTTCCGCGTCCAGCCGATAATCCAGAAGGAGTTTTCCAGCGCGTCATTGAGGCGCTCGATCAGATCGCGATGCTCGCGCTTTTCCCCCCGGTAGAAGGCGATGGATTCCGCGGCGTCCCGCACGCGGACGAGGCCGTAACGGAAGGTGGCTTCCTTTTGGTACTGGTCGAAATAGAGACCGACGAGCCGCCGCCCAAAGAGCATGGAGACGACCGTCCCGACGGCGGCATAGACAAAGAGAACGCCCACCAACTTGCCCGAAACCATCCAGAGAACACCGAGGAACCCGGCGAGGGTGACGAGGGAGTTCACGATAACGAGGAAGAAGTTCAGCACGCCCGTGGTGAAGAGTTTCACGTCCTCCGCGATGCGCTGGTCAGGATTGTCCACGCTCTGCGAGGCGCGGATGCGGTAGTAGGCGCGATTAAAGAAGTAGCGCTTGATGAGATGCTGCGTGAGCCAGCGCCGCCACGCGAGTGAGAGCCGCTCCTGCGAGTAACGATAGAAGACTCCGATCGGGACGGACAGGAGGCAGATGCCCACATATTTCCAAAGCCCCCGCACCCACGCCGCACGATCGCGCTGGGCGAGCGCCGTGACAAAGTCGCGCATGGAGTAGCTGAGAAAGACCTGGACCACGCCGACCGCGACGCACAGACCGAGCAAGGCAGTCAGCCAGAGGCGCGCGGTGCGTTTTGCTCCGCCGTTGAAGAAGGCCTTTGAGAGGACGAAGAATTTCTTCAGCAGCGCTAGGTGAGTCTTGGGCGGGGTGGGCATGGTGGAAAGTTACAATCCGGCGCGTTCACGCTGGCTACGCAAATCGCCCGTCGGATTTGAAGATTCAGTGCATCTGAGCGGGCTCGACGATCAAGTTCTCAACAGGGAAGCCCAGCTTGCGGCAGTGCTCGATGATCTCACGGTAAGTGCCGGCCGGCAGGGTGGGCTTGCGCGCCAGGACCCAAAGGCACTTCCGGTCCGGCGTGCCGACCGCCGCCGCTGAATAATCCGGCGCGAGCCAGACGATGAAATAATTGCCCCTCTTCGCCCGTGGAATGAACACGGAGAACCACTCGTTGAATCGCACCTCCAGCACCGCATTCGTCCGGGAATCCACCACGGTCGCCGTTCCCCTCACCTGCTTCGGCTTGCCGTTCTTGAAGGCACGATTGGTCACGGACACCGTGCCGCCGGGCTTCAGTTCATACTCGGCTGTCGATTGCACGCAGCCGCGCTGGAAGAACATCGGCAGCCGCGCGACTTCGTGCCACTTGCCCATGTAGCGTGGCACTTCGACTCTCGGGACGGTGGCGAGCGGTTTCATGGGTTGGGAAGCGCAGGCACTGAGAAGGATGGTCGTGGCGCCGAGGACGGCGTGAAGAAATCTGGTGCGCATGGGCCAAACGGACACCGGCGCCGAGCTTCGTGTCCTCAATGAATCGCTGGGGCGGCTGGTGAATGCAGTTTGCAGGGATGACACACAGGGCATATCGCATCGCAAAAGCGAGCCGCGTGTGTCGAAAAAACGAACGCAGTTGTCGTCTCCCGCGACACATTTCTGTCGTTCGACGGCATTCTTCAGGGACGGATCCGGTTGGCACGGAATACGATGAGTTTAATCGTATGAACAAGCCCCTGAAGACCGCCGCGCGGTCACACTTCACTCTCGGCGACCTGATCGTCGCAGTCTCATCCAGCAGCCGTAACAGCCGCGAAGCCTCCGTCGCCATCACCGATCTTTTGCGTTCCGGCCGTCTGGTGGTCGGCCTCCGTCGCTCCTACCGTCGCAGGCCCTGAGAGCGTGTTGAAGAAGTGCGTCACGCAAAGCCGAAAAGCCGCCAAGGAGGAGGCTTTCACAAAGGAATCTTCGCGCCGTTGCGTCTTTGCGTGAGATTCTTTCGGGACTCTTTCAACATGCTCTCAGCGGGCGCGACTGTATCAACCGGCCGCAGCCTCGTTCATTATTTTGACAATTGTGTCCTCCACTTCCTGCGCCACCTGCTTCAGTTCCGGCACGTTGAACATCGCAAGGAGAGCGGTGGGCTTCAATGTGGCCAGCATGGTCTTGCCGCCATCTTCGTAGATCGAGATTCGGCAGGGCAGCGCAGTTGAAACGCTCATGTCCTGATCGAGAACCTTCTTGGCCTGCTGCGGCTGGCAGACCTCAAAGATCAGGCATTCACGGGCGAACTCGACCCCTTTCTTCACCATCGTTTCCTGGAGGTTGTGAACCTGCATGACGCCGAAGTGATTGGCCTGAACGGCGGTCTGCAGGGCTGTCGCCGCCTCTGCCACGGTCTTGTCGGTGGGTAATTGGAAAAGCATCATTGGGTCGGGAAAGTGTTATTCCAAACCCAGTGATACGAGCAGGCGGTCGTCAATCCGTCCTGTGACTCTCAGCCCATTGTCCCCTTGGTAATTCGCGATCGCCTGCCTGCTTTGAGGCCCAATGTCCCCATCGAACGATCCATGGTAATAGCCCTGCGTAGCCAGACGCCGTTGCACGTCTCTGGAGACTGAACTTCGGCTGTAACCGCGGTCATAACCGGAAGCATATCCCGGATTCGCAGAGCCTGTGGAAATAATAAGCCATCCGCCATCATACCACCGGTAATTGCGATGATTCCAGTAGTGCTCACCGCTGTTGCCCCAGTCGGAGTGCGTATTGCCTGGGACCCAGTTGCCGCCATAGCGATTCTCGCGGGTTCCCTGTGGCGCAGCGTATTGGGTCCGGGTTTGGGAAAGCGGGCTATAGCTGCCCCGATTCGAGCTTCGGATCGCTTGTTGTGCCGTCGGTATGGAATTCAACGCCCGTGAATAGTTTGGTGACTGGTTGTGACCATTGCCACCCTGATTCGCGAAATCCTTTTGATGGGGATCTCCCTTTCCCACCTTCTGCTGTCCGCCTTTGCCTTCCTTCTTCTCATGCTTGCCCTGATCATGATCCTTTGCCGTCAGAGGAAATGGCATCAGGCATATTAGGGCTGCACTAAATGCGACGAAACGACGTGCGTTGCTTTGGCCCACTCTTGGGCTGCAGGAGATGGCTCCTACTTGGATAAGTTTCGACGGAATGGATTTTGTGTTCATGGTTAAATCATTTTTGAAGCGGCGCACTGTGTTAGATCGAGATTAGCGGGTCTGCGTCCTGGCCGTTTCTGTGGTGGCTAGGATGGTTGTGATGGCGAGGGCGCGGATGGTGAGTTTGGTATTCATACGCCTTTGGTTCGCGGCCCGCTGCTGCTGCGGGTGTATGAATATAGGCGCGGTGCGCTAACGCCGGATCAACAGCCCGGCCACGAAGCCCGCGCAAATTGCCGCAAGGAGTGACTGGCGCGGGTTGTCGCGCACGTATTCGCGACCTTCCTCCAGCAGCGTGCCGGCACGCTCGCGGGCGTTGTCATACGCGGCGGCGGCGTGCTCCTTTACTTCCCCGCCGACTTCCGCGGCCTTCACCTTGAAGGCTTCCTTGAGTTCGCCCGCCTTTTCCCGGGCGTCGTGCGCGATTTCGCCGACCTTCGCTTTGATCTGCTCCAATTTCCCGCCCGCCTCGCTATGAAGATCCGTGAGAACCTTTTCGAGATGCTCCGCCGACATTTGGAGCTTCCCGCGGAGATGCGCGAGCAGCTCTTCGCTTTTGCCTTCGGCGAAAGCGAGGTCGTTATCGGTGAGTTGCCCATAGCGTTGCTTGAGCTGGCCTTTGATTGCGTCCCAGTGGCTGTCGATGGAGAAGTGTTTCATGCTGACCAGTTCGCGGAGCGATGGTGTGCCGGTCGTATGAATCTCAGAAACGAATTTCTGACCCGTTTCCAATTTCGATACACGCAGCCGAGCGCCTCGGCGCGATACGTTCTATGCCATGGCCAAACGAACCAACACTCCGCTTCCAGTGATCGAAGCCGTCATCCAGCGCGCCGACGACTTTGCCCGGCGCGAACCGGCGAAGGCCGTCGTGTCCGGCTTCGGCGCTGGCTTTCTCATCAATCTCCTGCCGCTGCGTGCGATCGCCTCGCTGCTCGTGGGCATCGCCTTCTCCTGCTTGCGGCCCGTCCTGCTTTTCCTCGGGGTGATGAAAGCCTGCGAATTCTGCCGAACCAACAAACAACCCACTGACCGCCATGAATGATCCAATCACCGAACCCGTCCCGAATGCCGCTGCGAAGTGCTGCCAGGACGTCGAACAACGCATCCGGCAGAATCCCGGCACGACGCTGCTGATCGCGATCGGCACGGGCCTGGCCATCGGGCTGCTCGTCCGTGCATTGCGCCCCGAGCGCACGCCGCAATACCGGGTCGCCCGGATGCTCGAAGACATCCAGCAGCGGATGCGCGATGCGACGGCACCGGCTCTGCACAAAGCAGGCGAACTCGCCAGTGAAGGCGCGGAAGCCGTGCGGGATGGATGGCACAACGGCGAAGCACGCCTCGGAAGCCTCGTGCGTGAAGGCCGGAACCGCCTGACACGGTTCTTTTCAAAATCGTAGCGTGCGAGAAACGCGAAATGCGTGACCGAATTCCTCCCCCCAATCCTCCTTGTGGTGGACGATGGCACCGCTTCTTTTCATCCGCCTGCGTCTCCCAGAAGGAAGGCGTGGCTGGCGAAAGTGAACCACTTGGACAGGCACGGATGTAAACGATTCCGCTGCCGCTCAGCTCTGAGGCTGATGCGGACGTTCACCGAATCAAGGCGATTAAACTGTCAAGAGACTGCGGCACCCAGTGTGATGCCGCGATATGACGCTGCGAAACCCACTCCCAGCGTCTGGAGTTCACCGGCGAGTGGCCGGGGTGCTCGGCGCTCCGCGTCAACGGTGCCAAACTTCGGGAGGCTAGGATGAAATTCACAAATCGCCGGGAGGATCGCGCGATGGTGGTCGGCTTCTTTGAAAGCGCCGAGACCGGCGGGACTGCTCTGGGAAATCTCCGGCGCGATGGCTTTCGCCGATCGGCGGCGGTGCATTCATCGGCCACCGGGGAGCTGCGTGTGGATCAGCACGGTATTTCCACGAGGCGCGGTGCTGCGGCGTCTGCGCTCATAGGACTGCTCATCGGGATCCTCGTCTTGCAAATGCGTGGAGACCTCGTGCGTCACGGCGCGCTGCCGGTGGTCGCGCTT
>JBDSAR010000373.1:0-8333 GCA_039922035.1 Chthoniobacteraceae bacterium | reverse complement strand
TTTAGATGCAGCCCAAACATGCCAGCCCCATACTACGATGTGCTCTTCGCCGCGTTCGCCTTCATCCTCGGCGCGAGCATCGGGTCTTTTCTGAATGTCTGCATCTACCGGATGCCGCTGAACATCTCGGTGAACAAGCCGAAGCGCTCGTTTTGCCCGCACTGCAAGTATCAGATCCCCTGGCACGCGAACCTCCCGCTCGTGACGTGGATCGTGCAGCGCGGAAAATGCGGCAACTGCGGCGCACCCATCGCCGCGCGCTACGTGCTCGTGGAATTGCTCACCGGGCTGCTTTTCCTCGGCGCGTGGCAGCGCGTCATGCATTCCGCCGCGGGGCAATTGCCTGGCGCGTGGGTGCTGGCGCTGCCGCTGTTCACGTTCATCGCGCTGCTCGTCGTCGCGACGTTCATTGATTTCGAGCACTACATCATCCCGGATGAAATCACGATCGGCGGCGCGGTCGCGGGCGTGCTTTTCAGCGCGGCGATCCCGGTGCTGCAGGACAAAATCGGCGACGCGGCCTTTGGTGACGGTTTCTTTCCGGCGCTCACATTTTTGCACGACCGGACGAGCCACGGGTGGGGTCTGGTAATGTCGCTGATCGGCGCCGCCGCGGGCTTCGGCCTGTTGTGGCTCGTGAGTGTGCTGGGGAAGCTCGCCTTCGGAAAAAAGACGCTGCAATGGGACGAGTCGCGCGCCTTCACGTGGAAGCTTGATGGCGAGCGCGCGAAGCTCACGATCGGCACGGAGGAGATGTGGTGGGATGAACTCTTCTCGACGGAGAAGGACTGGCTGGTGATGGACTGCACGCGACTGGAACTCGACGGCAAGGTTCATGAGAACATCGAGGTGCGCTCGCAGTACGAACGGATCGAAGTGCAGGGCACGCCGCACGAATTGGAGAAGGTGGGGGAATTCAGCGGCAGCGTGCGGAGGATTTCATTTCGGCGCGACGCGATGGGCTTCGGCGACGTGAAGTTCATGGCGTGCATCGGCGCGTTCCTCGGCTGGAAGGCGATCCTCTTCACGGTGATGGCGGCGTCCGTCATCGGCGCGCTCGTTGGAGGTCTCTCGATCCTGCTGCGCCACCGCGAGTGGTCGGCGAAGATTCCCTTCGGCCCGTATCTCTCGCTCGGCGCGCTGCTGTGGCTTTTCGCCGGGCCGGAACTGATCACGCTGTGGGTGAATTTCTCGACGGGCGGGGTGGAATGACGGGCGCGCGGGGCTGACGGTCAGTCCCTGCCCATCACGTCCGCGAGTCGTGCGGTCTCGGCATCGAGGTCATTCCCGTTGCCGGAGATTTCGAGGGGTTCGAGGAATTCCAGCGTGAGGCGTGAGAAGGGTTTCGGGATCCACAGAGCGTCCCATTTTCTCCCGATGCGCCAGAAGCGCGTGAAGCCGACTTTCACCGGGACGATGCGCACATTCGCGTGGCCTGCGAGGTGGATGATGCCGGGCGCGATCGAGTAGTTCGGTCCGCGCGGACCGTCGGGCGTGATCACGATGTCGTTGCCGTCGCCGATGGCACGGGCGAGTTCCAGCAGAGCCGCCGCGCCGCGCCGCGAACTCGATCCGCGCACCGCGGCGAGGCGGAAGCGCCGCGCCATGGTCTCGAGCCAGCCGCCGTCCTTGCTCGCGCTGGTGAGCACTTTCACGGGATGGCAGCGCCGCCGTGCGCGCCAGTCGGCGAGAATGGAGCCGAGGAGCCGGTTATGCCAGATGCAGAGGATTACCGGCCTGCGCGTTCGGTCGTAGAAGGTTCCGCCGTCGTGCCATTTCACGCGCAGTGTAAGCGCGAGGAGCTTCAGCGCCGTGCCTGCGATGAAGGACACGAGCGTCTGCAGGAAGGTGATTTTTGCGGCGTTGGCGGGTTTGGACACAGTTGAAAAGCGGAGTCCGCAGCCGGTGAATTTTTTCGCGTCGCGACTGATGACTGGCCACTGCTTAACGATTAGCCTTCACTCCCTGCCACTCCAAAAGCCGCGCATGAACCTGACCCGCCGTCCCCGCCGCCTCCGCGCCACACCGCAAATCCGCGCACTCGTCCGCGAGGGTTCGCTTTCTGCGGACGATTTTATCCTCCCGCTTTTCGTCTCGGAGAAGGTGAAGGGCCGGCAGCCCGTGGCCTCGATGCCCGGCGTCGCGCAGCTCGATGAAGACGCGCTGATCGCCGAGGCGCGCGGCGCATTCGGGGCGGGTGTCCGTGCGGTGCTGATCTTCGGCATTCCCGCCGACCGCGATGAAAAGGCGACGCAGGCCTACGCGGAAACTGGCGTGGTGCAGCGTGCGGTGCGGCGGCTGAAGGGCGAACTGCCCGAACTCGTCGTGATGACCGATGTGTGCCTCTGCGAATACATGAGCCACGGGCATTGCGGGATCACGGAATTCCACGGCGACGTGGCGCACGTCCACAACGACGCGAGCGTGGAGCTGCTCGTGAAGACTGCGCTCTCCCACGCGAAGGCCGGCGCGGATGTCGTCGCGCCGAGCGACATGATGGACGGCCGCATCGGCGCGATGCGCGCAGCGCTTGATGGCGCGGGCTTCGAGCAGAAGATCATCATGAGCTACGCCGCGAAATTCGCGTCCGCATTTTACGGTCCATTTCGCGATGCCGCCGAGAGCGCGCCGCAGTCCGGCGACCGCCGCGCGTACCAGATGGACGCTGCGAATGCACGCGAGGCATTGCGCGAGGTGGAACTCGATATCGCCGAGGGCGCGGACATCGTGATGGTGAAGCCCGGCCTGCCCTACCTCGATCTGGTGTGGCGCATCAAGGAGCGCTTCGGCCTGCCTACCGCCGTCTATAATGTGAGCGGCGAATACGCGATGCTGAAGGCCGCCGCCGCGAATGGCTGGCTCGACGAGAAGGCCTGCGTGCTCGAACAGATGACCGCCTTCAAGCGCGCCGGTGCGGACTTGATCATCACGTATTGGGCGAAACAGTGCGCGGAGTGGCTGAAGCAGGCGTGATGACGTTGTGACCGCCTCCCTGCGGCAGAGAAGGCGATGCAAGCAATTAGAACGATACGAGTGGCAACGTGAGCCGGTACAGGAAAGTGCGACGGTCAGCAAAAGCGTTTGCGGCGAGCGTGCGTTTGTGGAAATAATGAAAATAACATGGCGACGATTGCCGAAAAACTGATCCCCACATCGCTACGGCCCATTTTCGAAAAAGTGCGCGAAGGCCAGCGCATCTCGGACGCCGAATGTCTGCAACTCTACCGCTCGGACGACTTGAATGCCATCGGCATGATCGCGAACGTGCTCCGCGAGCGGAAGAACGGGAATGTCGGCACCTACATCCACAACCTCTACGTCAACTACTCGAACCACTGCCTTCTGCGCTGCCAGTTTTGCGCCTTCGGCGCGCGGAAAAATGAGGAGCACGCCTTCGAGTTGAGCATTGATGAAATCGAGCGCCGCGTGCGTGCCGGGCTGGCGATGGGCATCACGGAAATTCACATGGTCGGCGGGCTGCATCCTTCGTTGAAGCCAGAGTGGTATCTGGAACTGATCACGCGTCTCCGCGCGCTCGATCCGGCGCTTTACATCAAGGCTTTCACCGCCGTGGAAATCCGCCACCTCGCGGATCGTGTCTTCAAGTGCAGCCTCGGCGACATGCTGGCGCGTTTGCGCGATGCGGGGCTCGGGGCGATTACCGGCGGGGGTGCGGAAATTTTCGACCAGACGATCCGCGATCAGATCTGCCGCGGAAAGGAGACCGCCGAGGAGTGGGCGGAGGTGCATCGCACGTGGCATGAGATGGGAATGCGCAGCACGTCCACCATGCTCTTCGGTCACATCGAGACGTATGAGCATCGCGTCGATCACCTGCGGCGCCTGCGTGAATTGCAGGACATCACGGGCGGCTTTGCGGGCTTCATCCCGTTTGCCTTCGAGAGTGAAAACGCGCGTCCGGAATTGCGCCACATCCCGCACGCGACGGCATTCGAACAGCTCAAGAATCTCGCGATCAGCCGCATCTACCTCGACAATTTTGAACACATCACCGCGTATTGGGTGAGCCTGGGCCTGCCGCTTGCGTCGCTCGCGATGAACTACGGCGTGGACGATCTGCACGGCACGATCATGGAGGAAAAGATTTTCCACATGGCGGGAGCGACGACGCCGACACTCCAGACGGTGCATGCGCTGGAGAAGGCGATCACCGAGGCGGGCCGGACACCGATGCAGCGCGACACGTGGTATCGCCGCATCGAGAGCACTTGGCAGAAGCCCTCGCCGACGATGTGCGCCGGTGCGGAAAGGCAGGCCGAGCCTGCGTGCGCGTGAGCGGCGGTGATCCGTGGCACGCATTGCGCGGCCTGCGCATCGGCTGCGTGAAGTATTTGAACTCGCGTCCGCTCATCTGCGCGTACGACGGACGGGTGATTTTTGATCATCCTTCCGCGCTGGCAAAAATGCTCGCCGCCGGGGAACTCGACGCCGCGCTTGTTCCGACGTTCGAGGCAGTGCGTGATCCGAATTATCTCCTCGTGGACGACGTCGCGGTGGGCTGCGACGGGCCGGTGTACAGCGTGTTTCTCGCATATCGCGGTGAATTGCGTGACGTCCGATCGATCGCACTCGATCCCGCGTCCATGAGTTCCGCAAATCTTCTGCGCGTCATTCTTGCGGAGTATCACCAACTGCGCCCTGCATTCGGCAGCGCTGGCGATGCGCAGCTTCTGATCGGCAATCAGGCGATTGAATTTCGCAGGGCGGAGGAGGGGAAGTCCGACTGGAAATTCTTCGACCTCGGCGAGGAATGGAAACGTTGCACGGGCCTGCCATTTGTCTTCGCCGTGTGGGCATTGCGTGCGGGCACGAACGATGTACACGCGGTCGCCGATGCGTTCCGCAAGCTCAGGGACACAGGCTGCGCGCGAATCCCGGAGCTGATCGGGCAGGAAGATTTCGGCGATGCAGAACTGCGCCGCCGATACCTGACGGAATGGCTGCGATTTGACATCGGAACGCAAGGTCGCGAGGCGGTGGGAATGTATTGCATGCTGCTGGCAAAGCACGGGCTCATCGCGAACGACTCCGTGCCGCTGGCATTCATCTAGCCCGATTGCGCTTCATTTTTTTCGCCGGCGTTTCCATTCTCGCGCATGGCTGAAATTGTCTGCTTCGGTGAAGTCATGCTTCGCCTGACCACCCCGCACCTTTCCACGCTCGCCGATGCGCCGTCGCTCGACGTCACGTTCGGCGGTGCGGAGGCGAATGTCGCCGTGCAACTCGCGCAGTTCGGACGGAACGCGGCGTTCGTCTCCCGGTTGCCTGAGAATGGCCTCGGAGATCGCTGCGTCGCGGACCTGCGAGGCCGCGGAGTGGACACATCGGGAGTGCTGCGCGGCGGCGCGCGCATGGGTGTGTATTTTCTCGAGCCGGGTGTCGGGCAGCGTCCGGGCAAGGTGACCTATGATCGCCAGCACGCGGCGATCACGGAAATGAAACCGGGAATGGTGAATTGGGATGCCGTGCTCGACGGCGCGAAGTGGTTTCACTGGAGCGGCATCACGCCGGCGCTCGGTGCGGGATGCGCTGCGCTTTGCGAGGAGGCGTGCATGACGGCGAAAAAGCGCGGCATCACCGTCAGCTTTGATGTGAATTATCGTGCGAAACTTTGGAGCCGCGAGGCCGCTGCCACCGCGTTGCGCCCGCTCATGCGCCATGCGGATGTCTGCGTCGCGGGTGAAAGCGAGGCCGTGGAAATCCTCGGCGTTGCGCAGCAAGCCGGCGATGAGGACGATCGTCTGCGGACGACTGCGCGCGCTCTTTCCGAACTGCACGGATTTCGCACCGTCGCGATGAGCTGCCGCGCCGGCGACAGCGCCACGCACACGACTTTCCGCGCGATGATCCGCAGTGGTGAGACGTCCGCATTTTCCCGGCGCCACGAAATCACCGTCGTGGACCGCGTCGGCACCGGGGACAGTTTCACCGGTGGTCTCATCCATGCGCTGCTCCGTGGCGACGAACCGGCACATGCGATCGAATTTGCCGCTGCGACCGCCGCGTGGAAGCACACGATTCACGGCGACTGGAATCGCGGCAGCGTCGCCGAGATCGAGGGCCTTGCCGGCGGTAGCGGAGGCGGGCGGCTCGGACGCTGAGCGGAAGGAAGCGGCAACGAACGCGCACGGTGCGGACCTTCCAGTGTTGACGAGGCGGGGCAGCGCCCCTTTTATGCCGCGTTCTTTCTCCAGGCACTCAAAAGAACCAACACAGAAAACAACATGATCAATATCGGCATCAACGGATTTGGGCGGATCGGCCGCCTCGTCTTTCGCGCAATCTGCGACCAAGGGCTGCTTGGCAAGGAAATCAATGTCGTCGCGGTGAACGATCTCGTTCCCGCGGACAACCTTGCCTACCTTGTGAAGTACGATTCCACGCAGGGCAAGGCGAAGGAGGAAGTCTCTTCCAAAAAGTCCTCGCCCTCGGTGGCGGAGGACGACGTGCTCGTCGTGGACGGGCACGAGATCAAATGCCTCGCCGTGAAGGAAGGCCCTGCGGCGCTGCCCTGGAAGGCGCTCGGAGTGGACATCGTGATCGAGAGCACAGGTCTCTTCGTGGACGCAGAAAAAGCGAAGGGCCACATCACCGCAGGCGCGAAGAAAGTCATCATCAGCGCCCCGGGCAAGAATGAGGACATCACTGTCGTCATGGGCGTGAATCACGAGAAATACGAAGCTGCGAAACACCACATCATTTCCAACGCGAGCTGCACGACGAACTGCCTCGCGCCAGTCGTGCATGTGCTGCTGAAGGAAGGCTTCGGCATCGTGGAAGGACTGATGACGACCATCCACTCTTACACCGCGACGCAGAAGACCGTGGACGGCCCGAGCAAGAAGGACTGGAAGGGCGGACGCAGCGCCGCGATCAACATCATTCCGGCGAGCACCGGTGCCGCGAAAGCCACCGCGCTCGTGTGCCCCGAGGTGAAGGGCAAGCTCACCGGCATGTCATTCCGCGTTCCGACGCCGACCGTCTCCGTCGTGGATCTCACGGTGAAGACCGAGAAGGCGACGAGCTATGCGGAGATTTGCGCGGCCATGAAAAAAGCGAGCGAGACCTATCTCAAGGGCATCCTCGGCTACACGACGGACGAAGTCGTGAGCAGCGACTTCATCCACGATCAGCGCAGCTCGATCTTCGACGCCGGCAGCGGCGTGGAACTGAACAGCACGTTCTTCAAGCTCGTGAGCTGGTATGACAACGAGTGGGGCTACAGCAACCGCTGCGTGGACCTCGTGAAGTTCATCGCGGGCAAGGGGCTGTAAGCGTCTGCCGCGCGCACGGATTTATTTCCGCGCGAAATATTCAGCGAAACGCCGGACGGGCATCATGCTCGCCCGGCGTTTTCTTTGCCTCCATTCCTCCTGCTCCGAATTCATCCATCAGTCAGCGCCGCGTCGCGGGAGGCGGTGAGGGGCATGGCAAGTTCATTCACCACCGCACGCTCAGGCATGCGTTCAGCGTCTGCGCGCGGCCAAACTCTCGCGCGACCTCGGGGAAGTTGTTGTTCTGATACGCGAGATCGAGGAACACCTTCTTGCTCGGGTAAAACCCGATGCCCGCAGTCCAGCCCGCGTTCCCCTTTTCATCGGTGAAGCCGCCGCCGCGCAGGTAGAAGAAATTGGTGATCGGGATGTCCGCACCGACGAGGAAGCGGTGCTCGCTCAGGCTGCCGGTGTTGTTGCTCAGATTTACATACTCATAGTCGGCGTGGATGTAGCCCTGATGCCGCCAGCGGTAGGCGATGCCCGGCTGCACGGTGAACTGGCTCGTCGTGTCGCTCGACGCGATGAGCATCCGGCCGCCACTGGGCAGACGCACGAGTGTCGTCGTGTCCGACGGGCCGTTGATGTAGGTGGAGACCACGCCGAGGAACCAGTTGCTCTTGGCCGGATTCCAAAGGCCACCGAGGCGAAAATTCCAGATGTCCTTTTCCGCGTCCACGATGTTCGTGCCGCTGGAGGAAAACGTCGTCGTGCTGTGTGCGTACCCCGCGGTCGCACCGACGGTGAAGTCGCCGAACTTCTTCGCATAGTTCAGCCGACCGCCGCCCAGGTCGAAGCCGAAGCCCAGCGGCCGGTTCTGCACCGTGCGCTCGTTGCTTTGGATCGTCCCCGTGTCGATGCGAAACACGCCCGTCTCCGCCTTGCCGAAGCCGATCGAGTCGGAGGCAAAATGAAGCTGCGTGGCGTTGCTGAAGCTCACGTTGGAATACTGCCCGCTCACGTTCATCCGGTAGTGGTCGGTGCTTCCGTCCTCCTGCGCATCGTCCGGGAAATGCCACGCGCCGGATGCGGGATTGT
>JBDSAR010000372.1:0-3570 GCA_039922035.1 Chthoniobacteraceae bacterium | reverse complement strand
GAGGAACTGCTCCGCATTGCACTGCGCGATGTAGTCGGCAGTCGGGATCATGCAGAATTTTCCATCAATGTTCCCGCCATCGATCGGCCGACGGCCCAGCGGCTGATAGCGTGTCATCTCGACGATGTGCCGGGCCTCGTCGGCGGTTGTCACGTGCGGGACCATGATGCCGGTCGCGCCGCCTTCGAAGGGCTTCACGTATTCGCTGTAGCTGCCCTTGCTCACCCGCACGATGCAATCCATGTCGTAGATGCGCGCGGCACGGGTCATGTGCTCGATGTTGAGCCAGTCGTTCGGCACGTGCTCGTTGCAAAGCCACACCGCATCGGCACCCGCGAGCCCGGCGATTTCCACGACGCGCGCGTCGGCGAGATTGAGCTTGAGGCACGTGGGAATCTGGCCGTCGCGGATTTTTCGGAGGAGTCGGCTGGGTCGGACTTGCATGGGTGAAAGACTATGGGTGCGGAACCGGTGACGAAAGAGATTTGGCACGGTCGCCCCAAGTCAGGCACCCGTGTGTTCCTGCGTTTCGCGTTCGATGTGACCGAGGGCCGCGCCATCGAGCTGATCGTAAATTTCACGCAGCGCCACGGCCCGCCCGCCCTCGGCACGGCTGCGGATTCCGGCGATGATGACCGCCATCAGTTCCACAGTCTGGCTGAAGGGAAACGGACGCCGGCCAGTGCGCAGCATTTCGATGAACGCGACGAGTTGCCCGCGAAAAGCGGTGTAGGTGTCGGTGAGCCGCAGCGGCAACTGGCCCTTCGTGCCGTAAATGTGGACATTGCCGAAGCTGCCGAACGCGTCGTGAATCGCGGCGATCGTGACCCGCATGCCGCTGCGGTGCCGGAGGTGGACGATGTCCGATCCCGGCTGATGTTCCGTCTGCACATGGAGGAATCCGGGGCCGATGATCGGATACACCGCCTCGAGCGCATGGATGCCGTAGCGCTCCCAGCTCTTGCACGTGAAGCTCGTGATCCAGCGCAGGTCGCCGAGCTGTTCGCGCTGTGCAGCGACTTCGCGCATCTCGGGCGCGTATCGCATTCCGCTCGTGGAAAGGATCGTTCTGCCATCGAGATGCCATGCGAGAAACTGATCGAGGTCGGCGACGTTCGTCGCCATCGGCTTGTCCACAAAGACAGGCAGGCCGGCCTCGATGAACGGTCGCGCGCGGCGCACATGATCGTCGCCATCGTCCGTCGCGATGATCGCGGCATCCACGTGGCCGATGACATCCTCGGGGCGCGCGGCGACATG
Source organism: Chthoniobacteraceae bacterium (assembly GCA_039922035.1). Classification (GTDB taxonomy): domain Bacteria; phylum Verrucomicrobiota; class Verrucomicrobiia; order Chthoniobacterales; family Chthoniobacteraceae; genus SXWH01. Next base: position 2,310 of record JBDSAR010000372.1, on the reverse strand, counting down.
CTCGATCTTCGAGGCACGTGCGACTTTCGGCGCGTCGGCGGGATCGTCGGTCCAGATGTGCGTCACGCACGCACCGGGGATGCGGACATTTTCCAGCGGCTGTGCACCGAGATATTTTGGGATCGCGGCATACGGGCATTTCGCCATCTCAGCGGGATCGTAGCCATTCACGATCGCCGACCACGAATACGGATGCCCATTGCCCTCGATCATGCCGAGCATAGCGAGACGAAGCTCTGTCGGAGTGCTCATGAGATTTCCACCGCCTTTCCGCCGCGCGCGGATTCCAGCGCGGCGAGATTGAATTTCAGCGTCCGCACCGCCTCGTCGAAATTGCAGAGGTCGGTCGGCTTTCCATGCAGTCCATCGAGAAAGGCGTTTGCCTGCGCGATGAAAATATTGTCGCGCTCCAGAGGCGCGGTCTTGTGCCACTCCCACGCATCCGTGCTGCGACGGAAAATCCCGAACCGCTGCTCGTGCCCCTCGATCTTCACACTGCCGCCTTCGCAGTGAATCTGCATCGTCATCTCGTTCGGTGCCTGGAATTGGTTGAGTGCGTAGTTCACAAGCACGCGGCCATTGCGCGCAGCGACACTCACCGTGTCCTCGACAGTCACGCCTTCGAGCGACTGATGCGCTGCGTCGCAGAAGAGCCGCGTCGTCGGACCGATGAGCCATTCGACTGCATTGGCGATGTGCGTGAGCGCGTCCTGGATCGCGCCGCCGCCGGAGTCGTGCCGCGCGTAGTAAATCTCGCGATACGCCGGGCGGAAGGTCGGAAAGTGCTGCCCTGCAGTTACGCTCACGTGCAGCGGCGTGCCGAGTTCACCGCTCGTCAGGACCTTCCGCGCGCCCTGAATCCACGGCATGAAATGATACACATAGGCGATGCCGACGAACTTCCCCGAGCGCGCAATTTCAGCCTGCACTGCTGGAACCTTTTCCAACCCCGTGCTCAGAGGTTTCTCGATCAACAGACCCGCGCCGTGCCGCAATCCCGCGAGCGCGATGTCGAGATGCGTGTGTGCCGGAGTGCAGATGACAATCCCGGTGTAGCGGCGTGCATCGAGAGCGGCGTCGAGAGTTGGAAAATGATCGACCTGATACTGTCCGGCCACGCGATCGAGGAGTGCTGTGTTTGCGTCGCAAACGGCGACCCGCGCCCGACTCGTGCGCTGGAAGCAGCGCAGGTGCCGTTCGCCGATACTGCCGCAGCCGACTACCAGAATGTCATCGGTCATGGGGATTTGGTGCGCGACCACTTGCACAGCAGAAGCGCGGTGCGGTCAACTCAGGATGGGAAGGCTTGACCATCATCCAAGCGTTCCATCTCTTCGTGGAACCCCCACATCATGGCATCGACGACGAACCCTTTCGATCTGGCCGGAAAACGCATCTGGATTTTCGGCGGCGCGGGCTATCTCGGCCAGGCGGTCGTCACACTCACGGCGAACATGGGCGCGAAGGTGCTCTGCGTGGATCTCGGCGGACGCGCGGAGGCGTTTTTGAAAACGCAGTCACACGACGGACTCACCGCGGCTGCACTCGATGTGTGCGACGAGACGGCGTCGCGGGAATTTGTGTCCGAGCAAATCGCGCAGCGCGGCGTGCCGGATGGCGTCGTGGTGATGACCTACGCCGCGACTGCCAAACGGCTGGAGGAAATCACCGCGTCTGATTTTGACGCCGCAAACCACGGCAACCTCACCGGCACATTTCTCCTCGTCCGCGAAATCGGCACCCGCATGGCGGAACGCGGGAGTGGGAGCATCGTGCTTTTTTCGAGCATGTATGGCGCGTTGTCGCCGGACCCGCGTGTGTATGAGGCGCCGATGAATCCGAACCCGATTGAATACGGTGTGAGCAAGGCGGGCATCCAGCAGATGGCGCGCTATCTCGCCGTGCACTGGGGCCGGCGTGGCGTGCGCGTGAACAGCATTTCGCCCGGTCCGTTTCCAAATCCCGATGTGCAGCGCACGAATCCCGCATTCATCGCGAGGCTCACGGAAAAATCACCACTGGGCCGGATCGGGCAGCCATCGGAAATCGCGAGCGCGGTCGCATTCCTCCTCAGCGACGCGGGCTCGTATGTGACCGGACACGATCTTGCCGTGGATGGCGGATGGAAGGCATGGTGACGCACTGCGATGATCATTGACTGCCACAACCACGTCGGTGCGGATCTCATGTTCTATCTGCGCGGCGATTTCCCCTACGCGCAGCACCTCGTGACCATGACGAGCGAAGGCCGCGCGCTCGGCGTGGATCGCTGGATTGTATTCCCGTTCGTGGTGCCGATTGCGTTTCGCA
>JBDSAR010000371.1:0-7983 GCA_039922035.1 Chthoniobacteraceae bacterium | reverse complement strand
ACTCCGGCGTCCTTCAGCCTCGTGATCGCCGCGTCGAAGTCGTCCACCTCAAAGGCCACGCTCGCGCCTTCCGCGGTCGGATTCCATCCCGGTGCCTTGCCGATCGAAAAGGCGCCTCCGCCGATCTCGTATTCCGTCCACGCGTTCCCCTCGCTCTCGTGGACCATCGTCGGTTTCAGCCCGAGGATTTTTTCGTAAAAATCGCGAGCCCGAACCATGTCGGTCACGGGGTAACAGGTGAAGGCGATTTCGTTGATCCCGATCATAAGATGTTAAGCTCCCTTCACCGCGGCGACGACCTTCTGCGCGGCGTCGGCGAGGTCGTTGCCGGTGATGAGCGCGAGGCCACTGGCGGCGAGCGTCCTCTTTCCAGCTTCGACGTTGTTGCCCTCCAGTCGGACAACGAGCGGGATGCCGAGATGCGTCTCGCGCGCGGCGGCGACGATGCCGTTCGCGATCACGTCGCAGTCCATGATGCCGCCGAAGATGTTCACGAGGATTCCTTTCACCGCGGCGTCGCTAAGGATGATTTTGAATGCCGCCGTGACCTGTTCCTTCGATGCGCCGCCGCCGACGTCGAGGAAGTTTGCGGGTTTGCCGCCGTAGTGCTGGATGATGTCCATCGTGGCCATCGCGAGGCCCGCGCCGTTCACGAGGCAGGCGATGTTCCCGTCGAGGCCGATGTAGTTGAGATTGAATTCGCTCGCGGCGACCTCACGCGGATCCTCCTCGGACTTGTCGCGCATCGCGACGATCTCGGGGTGACGGAAGAGCGCGTTGTCGTCGAAGTTGAACTTCGCATCGAGCGCCATGAGCCGTCCGTCGGTCGTGATCACGAGCGGGTTGATCTCCACCATCGAGCAATCGGCGCTGAGGAAAAGTTTGAAGAGGTTCGTGAAAAGTTTCACCGCCTGGTTCATGAGCGGCCCGCGGAGGCCGAGCGCAACGGCGAGCTTGCGGCCCTGATACGACTGAAAACCGAGCGTCGGGTGGATGTGCTCGTGCGTGATTTTCTCCGGCGTGTGCTCGGCGACTTCCTCGATATTCACTCCGCCCTCGGTGCTCGCGATGATCGTGTAGCCGCTCGTCGCGCGATCCTGGAGGATGGCGAAGTAGAGTTCCTTCGCGATGTCCACGGCCTCGCCGACGAAGACCTTGCCGACGAGTTTTCCTTCGGGCCCGGTCTGATGGGTCACGAGCGTCTGGCCGAGCATCTTTTCAGCAAAGCCGCGCGCATCAGCAGGCGATGTTGCGAGATGCACGCCGCCCTTGAAGCCGCTCTTGAACGTCCCCTTGCCGCGTCCACCCGCATGGATCTGCGCCTTCACGATGACCTGCTTCGTGCCGAGTTCCACGGCGACTTTCTCCGCTTCCTCGGCGGTGCTGGCGACGCGCCCCGGTTGGGTGGCAACACCAAATTTTCCAAAAAGTTCGCGGGCCTGATATTCGTGGACGTTCATCGTGTGAAAAGCGGAGAGGTGCTTGTAGATGGGTCACGCGCTCCCGGCAAGGGTTTCGCTCAAGCAATGTAGCGCCGACGACTCGTTCGCACATGCGTGCTGCAGCGTGGAGGCGTGGCGACTGGGCGCGTGAGATGAGTATCCAACGATCACTCGTCCGGGAAATTGGCCTTCCATGGCATCCGTGGAACGACGGGGATGCTGCCGCATCGTTTTCATGTCGTTTCGTGCTCTCTGCGGTCATTCCATTCGGTCTGAAAAATCGGACGCAGCGTGAAAATCAGCACCGGCGTGTGCCGGACGGTCTGTGCCGACGGGTCGTCGGCACTACATTGGTTGCCTCCACATTTGTGCGCCTTCGCCGTATGGCGTGGGCACGGTCGTGAAACAAAAAAGGGCGGGAAGCAGATGCCTCCCGCCCTTCGTGAGATTGGTTGAAGTGTTGGTTACTTGGCTTCGGGCTTCTTTTCGCCGGGCTTGTCGCCGCCGGGGCGACGACCGCCGGGGCCGCCGCGCTTTTCCATCTCGGCCTTCCACTTTTCCTTTTGCTCGGGAGTCAGCACTTCGCTGGTGGCTTCCATCTGGGCTTTGAAGAGTTCCTTCATCTTCGTCTTGTCCTCCTCGGTGAGGTTCTCGCGGCCCTTGGCCATGAGTTCCTTCATTGCGGGGGCGTTCTTTTCCATGATGGCCTTGATCTTGTCCTGTTGTTCCTGCGAGAGGCCGAGCAGTTCGGTCATCTTCTTGAGGCGTTCCTCGGGGCTGACGCGAGCGCCGCCTGGGCCGCCGGGGCGCTTGCCTTCGGGCTTTTCATCAGCCGCGAGGCTGAGTGTGGGGAGGGAGAGCAGCGCCGTGGCGGCGATGCTGAGAGTGAGTGCGATGTGTTTCATACGATGTGGAGAAACACGGGCCTCATCGCGGAGTTGCACGGAGTTTCGAAAAACTTTGGTCGTCGCTGCGCCCCGCGTCCGCGGACTTCCGCCCTCGCTTCGTGGAAAAAAGAAAACCCAGCCGCCTGGCTGGGTCTCCTTGGGATTGTTGGGAAATGTTTTGGCCGGTGCTTACTTCGCGGTCTTCTTCTCAATGTAGTCCACGACGTTGCCGACGGTCTGGAGCTTTTCAGCGTCTTCGTCCGGGACTTCCACGCCGAATTCCTCCTCGAAGGCCATGACGAGTTCAACGGTATCGAGTGAGTCGGCGCCGAGATCCTCGATGAACGACGCGGATTCCGTGACCTGTTCAGGGTTCACTCCGAGTTGTTCGACGATGATGTCTTTGACTTTTTCTGAGATGGATTTTTCGGACATGGCTAGGTGGTTGTTTTTACGAAACGGGCGGTTGCTTTATGGTTCGTGCCACGGGTTGGCAACAACGAAAGTGCGAAAAAGTTTTTGCGTGAAGAATGTGCGGCGGGGCTTCGTGACTGTTGCCATTTTCCACGCGTGTGCCTAAACCCTCGCAGACATGAGTGACACGCCTTTGGACTTCGATCTGAAATTTTTGCCCGCCTGGCTCAAGGAGACGCCGGCACCGAACCGCTATGCGGATTTCGCCGGCGAGGAGCCGCGCCGTGAACGCGATAACCGCGGCGGCCCCGGCAGGGGCGGCCCGAGCCGCGGTCCGCGTCCTCCGCAGGGAGATCGCGGCCCGCGCCGTGATGATCGCGACAAGCGCAGCGGCCCCGGCGGCCGTCCGTCAGGTCCGGGTGGACGCGGTCCAAAGCCGGGCGGATTCGGTGGTCCTCGCGGGCAGCGTGACGATCGCGGTTTTCGTGATGACCGTCCGCCCGAGCCGCAGGCACCGCGGGTGCCAGTGGTGAAAGTGGAGATTTTCCCCGAGCCTGCAGCCGCCACTGGCATTGCAAAGCAGATCAGGCTGAGCGCGCGCGCGTGCGGAGTTTTCCGCGTCGCAAACATGTTCATGGATCGCTTCGATCGTTTCCGAGTGCGTGTGACGGCGATCGATCCCGCGGCGGTGATCTATCAAGTCGGCGAAGGCCCGCTGTCGTTCGACCGCGCGGCGGTCGAGCGGGGTGCGTTCAAGGCGAACTTTGATCAGCACTACGTCACCGAAGTCGTGCAGGGCGAGCCGCCGAAGGGAAACTTCACGAGCGTCGCGCGCGAGCGTCTCAGCGGCGCGCTGCTCGGGCCGTCAAGCCACCACGGGTTTCAGGTCGCGCTGCGCAAACTTTACGAGGAGCGCTACGCACGCCGCATGTCGTTTGAGGATTTCAAGCGCAACATAGACAACGTGAACGACCCCGCCGCCGTCGAGCAGTGGAAGCAGCAGGCGAGCAGTGTCACCACGATCAAGACGAAGGTCGCCGAAGCCGCTGAAGGCGCGGAGGCCGAAGCAGCGATCGTTTTCAAGACGGAACAGGAGGCCGAGGAACATTTCCGCACGACACATCTTCCGTCGCTCGTGCGGAGTGGAAACTCGCTCGATGTCGGCGGCGCCATCGCCGGTTCGCTGCTCGACAAGAGCATTGGCTACACCGTGCGCGACGCCGTGGAGCGTGAGCGCGAGGTGCCCGTGCAGATGGTGAATGCGCTGCGACCGTACTTTAACGAGGCGGGCCTGCAACTCTTCAAGTGGAAGCGGAAAATCCTTTATGCCTCGGCGATTCGTCCGCAGCGGCATCCTGAGTCGCAGACCTTTTCGGATGGCATCAGTGCGATCCTCACCGCAGTCGGCGAGCATCCCGGGATGAAGCGTCCGCACCTTGCCATACGGCTGCTCGGCGCACTGCCCGCCGATGCGACCGAGGAGGCGAAGGCGGAACACAACACGAAGCTCGCCGCGCTCGCTGCGGACCTGCACTACCTCGCGCAGATCGGCTATGTCGTGGAATTTCAAAACGGCTGCCTCGAACTGCCGCCCGCGCGCAACAAGGAGGGTGGACACGCCGAGCATTCGGACGACAACCGCCACGACATCGCCGCCGAAACCGCAGGACTGCACGAAGGCGCAGCCGCCGCGGAATCCCACCCGGTAGCTCGACCGCAGCAGCAGCAGCGTCCGCAGCAGCAACCCCGTGAGCCGAAGGTACCGAAGCCGCGTCGCGACTCCAGATATGCGCTGCTCCCGCTGATGACCACAGCGTCCGTCGCATCGCTGGGGTAGAGTTGGCGCAGTGCCAATGTGGTGCCGACGACTCGCCGGCAACCGGTGGGCGACTGAAAGCGTGAGGCCGGATGTAATCCGGCCGACGCATTGCACGGCTGCTTGCGCGTGTGGCATCTGTTCGACTGCGCCGACGAGTCGTCGGCGTCCCATTTGCCGCTCCTCATCCGGGAATATCTGCGTTCATCTGCGGTCCCAAATGCTGCGCTGAAACCGGCCTCCTGACGTCGGCTGCAAAAAGCCCGGCCACCTTTGCGGGCAGCCGGGCTTTTTGAAAATGCGCGACTCGTCCTGTCGCGTGCGCGCGCTACGCCGCGGCGAAATTCGCCTCAGCCTGCGCCCAGTTCACCACGTTCCACCACGCCTTCACGTAGTCGGGCCGGCGGTTCTGGTAGTTGAGGTAATAGGCATGCTCCCACACATCGAGGCCGAGTACCGGTGTGCCTTCGCAGCCGGCGACAGCCTTGCCCATGAGCGGATTGTCCTGATTCGGCGTGGAGACGACTTCGAGTTTGCCGCCGTTCACGACGAGCCAGGCCCAGCCGCTGCCAAAGCGCGTCGCAGCCGCGGCCGCGAATTTTTCCTGAAACGCCTCGAAGCTCCCGAACGTTGCGGTGATCGCTTCTGCGAGTTTGCCCGCCGGCTTGCCCTCGGCACCCGCCTTCATGAGCTTCCAGAAAAATGAATGGTTCCAGTGGCCGCCGCCATTGTTGCGGACGGGGCCGCGGATGGCTTCCGGTACGGAGCCGATGCCCTTGCACAGATCGTCGATGCTCTTTGCCGCGAGATCAGCGTGATCCTTCAGCGCGTTGTTGAGGTTCGTCACGTAGGCGTTGTGATGCTTGCCGTGATGAATCTCCATCGTGCGCGCATCGATGTGCGGTTCGAGCGCGTTTGGTGCGTAGGGGAGAGTGGGTAGTTCGTATGCCATGGTTTTGTCGTTGGTTGGTTTTTTTGGAAAGGTCGGGGACTATCTGCGAACCCGGCACGGTTGGCAAGCGCACGGGAACAGGTGCCCGCCGACAGTATCGCAGCCAGATGCATCGCCGGATGCATCGGAACCGTCGCGACCCGCCACCGACTTTCCCCTTTCCAAGCAAACCGATCGCGTCGCATCTTCCGCGCATGAACGCCGCACAACAGGAAGTCCTCGACAAGGTGATCGAATTGCTCAGCGAGCACTTTGATCACGCCGTCGTCGCCGTCGGCTGCTACGACGAGGACAAGCAGTATTCCACGACCGCGACCTACAGCGGCGGCGTCGCACCCGCGCTCGGTCTCTGCAAGCTCTACGAGACGAAATGGCAGAAGGAGCACCTGTGGGGGCCGGACGACGAATTTTAGCCGGTTCTTGAGCCGGGGCGCGGCTTTGGTTTTTCACTCGACGGCACCGGGCCGCATCGCATTGTTCCGCGCGATGCTGACTTTCTTTTTCGACAAGGACGACGCCGGTTCCGGAATTCCCACACGTGCCGAAGTGAAGATCGGGGACACGTGGGATCTCACGCCGCTCTACAAGACGCCGGAGGAATGGAGCGCAGACTTCGCGCGGCTGCAGGTCGAGTATCCGGCCATCGCGGAATTTCGCGGCAAGGTCGGCGCGTCCGTGGCTTCGCTGCTCGCGCTGCTGAAGTGCGATGAGCAGATCAGCAAGCTCATCGAGAAGGTCTGTCACTACGCGTCGCTGCGCAGTGCGGAGGATTCATCGGACTCGGCGAACCTCGCGCGCGAATCGCAGCTTCAGAATTTGCTCACGAAAATCGCCGAGCTGTCTTCCTTCGTCACGCCGGAGATTCAGGCAATTAACGATGCGACGTTCGCAAAATTTCTCGCCGACCCCGCGCTCGCCGAGTGGCGCATCCGCCTCGGGAAAATCCGCCGGCTGAAGCCGCACACGCTTAGCGCCCCCGAGGAGCGCCTGCTCGCGCTCGGCCACAGCGCGACGACCGGGCACGACGACACATTCTCGCAGCTCACGAATGTGGACATGAAATTTGGCAAGCTCACCGACGAGAAGGGCGTCGAGCGCACGCTCTCGCAGAGCAGCTTTTCGTCCTTCCTGCAAAAGCGCGACCCGGAGATTCGCCAGCGCGCCTTTCACCAGTTTTACGAGGAATTTTCCGATCACAAATTCTCGCTCGCCTCGACGCTCTCGAACTCGATCAAGGCCGACGTCTTCCGCGCCCGCGCCCGCAATTATCCGAGCGCACGCGAGGCCGCGCTCTTCTCGGACGACGTGCCCGTCTCCGTGTACGACAACCTCATCGGCACCGTGCGCGCAAATCTCGCGCCGCTCTTCCGCTATTACGCGCTCCGCAAGCGCGTGCTCGGCCTCGCGGAGCTTCACCATTACGACACCTACGTGCCCATCGTGCCGAGCGTGGAAAAGGTCACCTCGTTCGACGAGGCAATCGAGCTGGTCCTCGGCGCGCTGAAGCCGCTCGGCGACGAATACCGCCGCGTGCTCGGCGACGGCATGAGGACGCAGCGCTGGTGCGACCGTTACGAGAGTAAGGGCAAGCGCAGCGGCGCATTCAGCAGCGGCAGCTTCGGCGCGCCGCCGTACATTCTGATGAACTACAAGGACGACGTCTTCTCCGACGTCTTCACGCTCGCGCACGAGGCCGGCCACTCCATGCACACGTGGAACTCGAACCGCACGCAGCGCTGGCAGGACGCAGACTACCCGATCTTCCTCGCGGAAGTCGCGAGCACATTCAACGAGGAACTGCTCACGCATCACCTGCTCGAACAGACGAACGATCGCACGATGCGCGCATACTTGATCAACCGTCAGCTCGATGACATCCGCGGCACCGTCTATCGGCAGACGATGTTCGCGGAGTTTGAAAAGCTCATGCACGCGATGGAGGAAGCGGGCGAACCGGTCACGCTCGACACGATCCGCACCGCCTACCGCGGACTGCTCGACGCCTACTTCGGCCCGGACTTCACGATTGATTCCGAACTCGAACTCGAATGCCTGCGCATCCCGCATTTCTACAATGCATTCTACGTCTATAAGTACGCCACCGGCCTCAGCGCCGCCGTCGCGCTCAGCGAGCAGGTGCTCACGAGCGGCGACGCCACGCGCTACCTCGGCTTCCTGCGGAGCGGCGGCTCGAAGTTCCCGATTCCCACGCTGCGCGAGGCCGGCGTGGACATGTCATCGCCCGCGCCCGTCGAGGCGACGCTGCAACTCTTCGCGCGCCGCGTGGAGGAACTGGAACAGTTGCTCGCGTAAAAACAGAGCTTGCCAGCGCGGCGTTCGCGTCTCCTTTTCTCTCCGATAAATTCGTGACCTCCGAGTTGGACATATCCCACAAGCGACTTCTCCTCGCCGCCCAGGGCTACAGCGAACTGGGCCTGCCTGATCTGGCGCTCGATGAACTCGAGCTGCTCC
>JBDSAR010000370.1:0-19299 GCA_039922035.1 Chthoniobacteraceae bacterium | reverse complement strand
CCTCATCCGTTCGCCCGCGTGCTTGCGCGGCAACGATGAACTCGCGGCCGATTTCCTCAATGGTGGCCGTCGTCTGTTTGACGAGCGCGCGGCGCAACACATCCGCACGTCCCGGCGACAGTCCGGCAAATGCCTCGCAGATTTGCAGGATGTGCTCCTCGTAGGCGACGACACCGAAGGTCGAGACCAGGCAGGATTCGAGGCTCGGATGCGCGTATTCCACCGGCTCCAGCCCCTGCGCACGTCGGGCGAACTGTGATTTCTTGGCACCGTTGGCGGCACCCGGACGGATCACGGAAACAATTGCGATGAGGCAGTCGATGTCCCGCACGTTGCACATCCGCGCGAGCGAGATCATGGCCGGGCTTTCGATGTGATGAACACCGCGCGCATTGCCAGAGGCAATCATCTCCCAGATTTGGGCATCCTCCCACGGCTGGAGATTTTCAAGGTCGGGTGTGATGCCGCGTTCGGAAAGCAGCGCGAGTGCGTCACGAATCACGGCGAGACCGCCCTGCGCGAGGATGTCCATTTTCACCAAGCCCACTGCCTCAACCGCATCCATGTCGAAATGCGTCGTGGGATAGCCCTTGGCGCTCCTAAATGTGGGCGTGAGCGTGGCGATGGGAACACGGGAAAGCACCACAACGCACGGGGGCATTTTCGCGTGACTTGGGAAGCCGTCGAGGAACGCGGCCATTTCCAACGCGGTCTTGTAGGGATCCTCGTGCCACGGGGATTCACTGCACTCCTGCCTTTCCGCCATGGCCTCGGCAACGTGCGCGGCGGTGGTGTGGGGGACGTGTTCCGTGAGACACCGGATTTGAAATTCGGATGCACCCAGCACCTTCGCAATGTCTGCAACGGCGGAGCGACCCTGATATGTGTTGAAACCTCCGACGATGGCCGTGTGCGCGTCGCCGTATCGCCCGAAAATCAAATCCACCACGTCGTCCTTCCGGTCGTGCGCGAAATCAATGTCGATATCCGGCAGCTTGTTCAGCGCGATGCGCTCCCGGTTGAGAAAGCGCCGGAAATACAATTCAAAGCGAATCGGACAAACGCCCGAAATCCCAAGGCAGTAGCAGACTAATGAATTGGCCGCGCTCCCGCGGGTGATCCATGCGATGCCACAATGCTGGCACTGCTGCAAAATATCCCAAGTCGTGAGGAAGTATTCCTCGTAGCCGACCTCCGTGCTGATCCCCAGTTCCTCGTGAAGCTGCGTTTCGTGCAAATGGGCGCGGTCGCCATATCGCCGGTGCAGTCCGTCGAAGGCGAGCCGTGCTAGGAACTCGCGCGGCATTGAACCGTCCTCTGGCGTGAAGCGCGGAAAACGCAGCCGACCAAACTCGAAGGCGAAATTGCAGCGCTCCGCGATTTCATGCGTCGCCCGAATTGCATGCTCGCCCCACCGCTGCCCGACTTCCGCAGCCGAGGGCCAATGAAAATGTCCGGTGCGTTTGTCGGCGTGCTTCTCGTGCAGCCGGCTCAGCGTGCGGATGCTTTGGATGATGGCGAATTTCTGCCGGTCCTCGTGGCTGCAGTAACGAATCTCCGGCGGCGCCACATGGTCATCATTCAATTCCACGCGGATGAGTCCTTCACTGTGCGTGGCAAGCAGCGTGGGCGTCACACGCGGCGCGGACAACATGGCCGCGCATGATCGAGTGTTCGCCGCGCAATTGATCCAGGACCCCGGCAAGCCGCCGTTCATTTTCACGATTGCGGCTCTGCTCATTGAGCGCCAGTTCCGTGCGGAAAATGCCGCCGCAAATGCCCGATAGCCGCAATGAAACCTTCCGGATGCTCACGCGCCGCTCCCATGCCTTGCGCAGCAGCATTGGCAGCACCGGATAAATGTCCTGCTCCGAGATCGGTGGGTTCATTGAGGCTCACCGCACGCGACACATCCTGCATGTCGTTGTAGCGCAATTTGAGCGTCACGGTGCGGAAGCTTTTGCCGTCTTCGCGCACCTTGGCCGCGAGCCGATCCGCAATGCTGCGCAGCTTCGCGAGGATGAAGGCGTCATCGGTGGCGTCCTCGCTGAATGTGTCCCGCTCGCCGTAGCTCTTCGCTTCCGGGGCATCGGGAACGACGTGGCGTTCGTCCACACCGTTTGCAAAGGCGCGAAGCTGGGGCGCATAATTGCCGACGAGCAGTGAAAGGAGATCGGCGGGAGTGCCCGCGATTTGCGCGATGAGACAAAGGCCCGCGGCGTTCAGTGTGCCTGCGAGTTTTGGCCCGACCCCCGGCAGCCATTTGTTCGGCAGAGGGGCAAGGAATGCGCGTTCGCCGCCTTCCTCGACTTCCAGAAAGCACGCCGGCTTGCGAAGTTCGGACGCCACCTGCAAGACGAGCTTGTTTGCGGCGATGCCCTCGGAGACGGTGATTTTCAAACTCTGCCGAATTGCCCGACGGATGATCTCTGCGACCTCACGTGGCGAATGATTGCGCTGCCCGCGCAAATCGAAATAGCCCTCGTCAATGGAGGCCACCTCAACCTCCGGCGTGAAGTCGTAGTCGTAGGAAAACATGAACCGCGAGAACTGTTCGTATTTTTCGAAATCACCGGGCAGCACGATCAGCCGCGGACACAGCTTGCGCGCACGCGCTGTCGGCATCGGCGTGTAAATGCGGAGCTTGCGCGCCTCGTAGCTGGCAGAGGCAATGATGCCGCGTCGTTCGCCGCCGACTGCCACCGGCTTGCCACGCAGTTTCGGATCAGCAGCCTGCTCGACGGACGCGAAGAACGCATCGGCGTCGAGGTGAACAATCATGGCTCCCGCTGTCGTCGCTTGGCTGGAAATCGCAGTGGCAATTCAAGCTGCTGTGCGCGGGGATTGCGCAGGCTCCACCAACGCATTGCACGACGGATGAAGGAAAGAATGCGGTGCATGGTGCATTACCGTTTGAGCACGCGCAGCAGCGCGATTTGCACGCCTTGAATCACGAGTTCGTGTGCGGGGATGAGATTCGGGTATTTGGGATTCTCGGCCTTGAGGAAAGGTTTGCCGCGCTGCATGACGTAACGCTTCAGGGTGCATTCGCCGTCAATGAGCGCCGCCACAACGTCTCCGCTTTTTGCCTCCCGCAATTCCAGCACCACGACATCACCCGAGAGAATGCCCGCGTTGATCATTGAATCACCCCGCACCTTGAGCGCGAGAACACGGGCGCCCTTCGGCAGTCGCAGGGTCTCCACGTCCACGGACATGCAGCCGTCCGCCTGCTGCCGTTCATCCGCGGGCATGCCAGCGGGAATGGTGCCGTAGATCGGAATCTCCAGCACCGCGCGGTCGCGGTAGTCTTCTGTGAGCACCAGTGCGCGTGCCTTGCCGCGTTGCTGTTTCAACATGCCTTTGCGCTCCAAGGCATCGAGGTGATCGCTCACAGCGGTTTTGCTGGCGAATTTGAAATGCTCCTGAATCTCACGCATCGAAGGCGTGATGCCGTTGATGCGTTGCTGCTCGCGGATGTAGTCGAGAATCTGTTGTTGGCGGTCGGTGAGCATACTGTTTGTTGATATACTGTCCAAAAAGACAGTATCGCGCCTGCCACGCAGATCAACTCAAGTTTCCAACATCACCTGAATTGTGTTCAACGCATTCCCCTCCAGCTGATTGTGATCTAGTCGGTCACCTTGAAGCCGAATCGAAAATGAGCCGGCACCTGCGCGCACGGTCCTCCGATCCATTTTTCAGTCGGTAAATGGAGTGTCCGCTCAAGCGATGCGCGTCGGGGGGGGGTACACCTTTGGGTGTATTTTCATTCGAAGGTTTCCTGACCATCTACGCATCCACTCACGAAATCTCGGATGAAATTTTCGGCCCGCCCGTTTCGCCTACTTGCCATTCCAGTGCTGCTAGCCGTGATCGCGCCGCCCGACGTGCGAGGGGCGATAGTGACTTACACCGGTCCCGACGGCGGGTCTTGGAACACGCCGGCAAATTGGAGCACCGCTGCGGTTCCGGCCACGATTGACGACGTGGTCCTCGGTTCGCACAGCGGTGGTGCGGCCGACCTGAACGTCAATTTCAACCAGACGGCCAGCGTCCCTTTCACGTCGGTCACGCTGAATTCGACGGCGATCAACGGCTTCATGATTGTCAATCAGACCAACGCAGGCACGCAGTTGAGCACCGTCACGTTGAACATTGGGACCACGGTGATTGACAACACATGGAACCAAGGCGCCGGCACCGTCTCCGCGAGTACGCTCAACATCGGGGTGAACGCCACCTCCAGTGCGGGCAATAGCTATAACCTTTTCGGCAGCGGTGTGCTCAGTGGGGATATGAATGTCGGCGTGTCCGGCTTCGGGCTTTTCAACCAGGCCGGTGGCCAGCATAATGTCAACGGGGGCACGAGCACGCTCGGCGTGAATGCGGGCAGCAGCGGGACCTACAAATTATCCGCCGGCACGCTCGCCGCCGGGAGCGCCGGGATTCAGGTCGGCAAAAACGGCACCGGGCTTTTCACCCAGACGGGCGGAACGAGCGCCATCGGGTTCCTCGATGTCGGCCGTTTTCTCGGAGACGGCACCTTCAACATGTCCGGCGGCACGCTGGCTGTCGGGCTGGGTGGCATTGTCCTCGGCGGTGGCGGCGGCACGGGAACCTTCAATCTCTCCGGCGGCGTCGCGACGGTGGTTTTCACCAACGGCACCGCCAAAGTCTCCGTCAATTCCGGGGGCACATTCAACGTCCTCACCGCGGGCACGCTGGACGCGAACATCGACGTCAACAGCGGCGGCATTTTCAACCTGCAGACGGGCGGGAAAATCACGGCCACTCCGGCCAATTTGACGACGGCCCTGCTCACCGTGAACACAGGCGGCGTTTTCAATCTCCAAGGTGGAACATTTCTCGTGGCGCCGACGCTCGTTCTGCCCGGCGGAATTTTCCGGTTACTCGGCCACAGTCTCACGGCGAAAAGCCTCGGCGGAGATTACGGAATTCTGGAGAGCGCAGGCGGCAATGCGGTTCTGACGCTGACGCTCGCCTCCGGCAGCGCAGATTACGGCGGCACACTCCGGGATGGGACATCGAGTGTCCTCAGTCTTGTGCTCAATGGTTCCTCTTTTCAGCAAACGATGAGCGGAGACAGCAGCTACACCGGCAGCACAACGATCACGAGCGGAAGTCTGGTCGCCGGGTCGAATACGGGCTTTTCCCAGGTGAGCGATTACGTGGTCAATGGCGGGGCACTGAGTGCTGGCGGCTTCTCCGTCACTATCGGGTCGCTCGCGGGAAGCGGTGGCGTGGTGGACGTGGGCAGCGGCTCGCTGTTCGAGGGCGGTTACGTCGCTTCAGGATCCTACGGCGGCGTCCTCACGGGCACCGGGATCCTCGGAAAAGCCGGGAACGGAAATCTCACGCTGACCGGCGGCGGCAGTTTCAGCGGGGACATTCTCGTGTCCAACGGAAGCGTGACCGCCGGCGCGGTGAATGGCATCGCGACCGGCGCGAACGTACGGCTCACAAGCATATTTTCCGTGCTGAACCTCAACGCCAGCCAGGTGCTCGCCGGGCTGCAGGGCATAAATTCCTCCAAGGTGAATTTCACCGCCAACAGCACCCTGACGCTCGGCGGCGGAAATGCCGACAGTACATTCTCAGGCGACTTCACGGGCGGAGGGACCGTGGTGAAAACCGGGACGGGAATTTTCACCATTGGAACCGGAGCCGGTGACACCGCATCGGCCAACACCGACACCTCGCTCGCTTTCACCGTGAACGCCGGCACGCTGGCGCTGAGCAAAGCGGATGGCACCACGGCCGTGGCCGGCGCGCTCACGGTCAACGGCGGAACCGTGCTCGTGCAGCGCAGCAACCAAATTGCCGACACCAGTCCGCTCACCGTCAACGGCGGCACTTTCAACCTCGGCAGCTTCACCGAAACCGTGGGCAACCTCAGCGGCACCGGTGGATCGGTTTTGCTCGGAGCGGGCAGCGCGATCACGGTCACGCAGACTGCATCGGCAGGCTTCGCCGGCACCGTCACGGGAAGCGGGGCATTTATAAAATCGGGACCGGCGGATCTGACGCTGCCGGGAACGGGAAGCTTCGGCGGGACGTACACCGCGAATTCGGGAAAACTGATTCTGCAGGGGGCGGTGAATGGAACCGGTTTCGCCGCGCTCGCAGGCGGGACCGTGCAGTTCAATAACAGCACCACGAACGCGAATGGCGTGACCGTGCAGGCATTTCTGGGCGGGTCCATTGATTATCTCGGTGCCACCATGAGCAACACCTACCTCCGCGGCCCCGGCACGCACACCGTGCTCAGCGGGGGTGCGGCGAGCACCTTCAATGGCGTGACCACCTATAACAGCACCGTGCTCATTCTTAACGGCAGCGCATCCTTCAACAACTTCACCAACGGCGGCACGCTGAGCAACAACGCCAGCGCGACTTTCAACGGCGGCACCAACACCAGCAGCGGCGTCGTGAATGTCGCGGGCACGCTCAATACGAAAGACTTCTCCTCGGACGGCGTGATCAATGTCGGCGCGAGCGGGACGGTCGGCAACAGCGTCGCCAATTTCGTCCTCGGCGGTGGGTCGCGCACCTACATCGGCACGGTCGCCGCGCCCGGCGGGACGCTCGCGACAGCATCTGGCACGAGCATCGAGCTGAATGGCGGCTTGCTCGTGAATAACGGCACGCAGACCGGCACGCTGAACGTCAACTTCGGCGGCGTCGCCAAGGGCGCGGGCACCTTCGGAGTCGTGAACGTGACGGACGGCGGACGCTTCTCTCCTGGCAACTCTCCGGGCACGGCGACCGTGTCGCAGCTCACGCTGTCCGGCGGCGGCAGCTATCAATTCGAACTCAACTCCGCGAACGCCACGCCGGGAAACGGAATCGATTTCATCAACGATCTCGGCCTGCTCACCATTGCCGCCGGCACCACGCCGAACAGCGTCTTCACCATCGCGCTCGTCACGCTGGACGGCGCGAACCAGCCGTCTGCGCTGAGCGATTTCGATTCGAGCCTGCCCTACGGATTCACCCTGGCGACGACCGCCACCGGCATCTCGGGATTCGCGGCAAATGAATTCGCCGTGGACGCCAGCGGCTTTGCCAACAACCTCCGCGGCGGAACCTTTTCCGTCGCGCAACAGGGGAATAGCCTGATGCTGAATTTTACCCCGGTGCCGGAACCCACGACCGCTGTGCTGCTCTGCGGCGGACTCGGCCTGCTCAGCGTGTGCCGCACGCGGCGCGCGCGAAAGTATGCCGGGACTTTCGGCAACATTGGGTAGCGGCTTGCGGCACAAGAGCATTGCGGCAAACGCATTTCCCTCCGCCGCGCGCGGGGCATCCCTTTGTGCGAACCTGTTTCAGATGATGCTAATGGCACTCGCGACGCCGCATTTTTTCTACGGCTGCGTCACCCTCACGCGCATGAAGCAGCGCGCATTGTTCGCGGGGAACAGGAGGCTTTGCACGGTGATTGTCTCGATGCCAGTCGCCGCATCGAGCACGCGCGAAAGCTGGCTCGTCCATGCGTTCGCGGACACGTCGCCGGGCGTCGCGCTGTAACGCGAGCCCTGCTGCCACGTCACGAGATCGGTGGAGACCTCCACTTGGAGCGTGGTGTCCGTCGCAGCAGGATCGTGGAAAAATGAAAATGCGAGGGCGCCGTTCAGCATGGCGATTTGTGGCAGGGCAGGACTGGAAGATACGCCGGGATTCAGGCCGAAGGCGTATTTCTGCAAATTCGGAATGCCATCGGAAGCAGGCGTGACCAGGTCGCCGGCAATCGCGGCATTATTCGCATTGGCGCCGAACACCGCGAGTTTCCATTGCTGATACGGAGGGTCGTAGATGCTGAGCGTTGCGCTGATACTCCCGGAAAGGATCGCACCCCCGGTAACGTTTGTCAGCGAAAGGTTCACGGTTTCCGCGCCCTCGACGAGGCTGTCGTTCACGATCGGGATCGAGAATGTCTTCGCGCCAATCTCGCCGTCCAGCCAAGTGAGTGTGCCGCTTGTCGCGGTATAGTCACTGCCGGCGTTCGCCGTGCCGTCGCTTGTGCTGAAATTCACGCTGACGATGCCATTCGATCCTCCAGTGCGTGTGACGCCAATGACGGCGGCACCCTGAGTCTCAAGGGCAGAATATGCCGGGCTGGTGAACGCGATGCTGCCCGCAGGCATTGCCACGATGTCGCGAATCACCTCCGGCCCGCCGATGGTGCCGATGAGCGTCGCCGCGCCGGTGCCGAGATTCACGGTGTAGAGCGACGACGTCGTGCCGCTCGGCGCGGTGAGTGTGGCGAACGCAGTGCCCGTCGCACGCGAGACGTCGAGGCTCGTCTGTCCCGAGGTATCCACGCCGAGCGAGCCGATGGTGGTGAGTTGCCCGCTGTTTGCGGAGGTCGCGGTGCCGACGCGCACGAGGATGTCGAGCGTGCTGTCGATCGCGAAGAATGTGCCCGCGCCGGAATAGTCGCCGCCGACAACCGCCGGCGTGCTGCCCGCGTGCGCGTCGCCCGCGGCGAATGCAAGCGCGGTGTCCATCGCGACCGCGAGGCCGGTACCCGCGTTCAAGCGCAGATTTTGCCCCGTGCTGCCGACGATGCGGAGCTGATCCGAGATCGGATCGAAGCCGAGATCAATGGACGCATTCGTGAGTGTCGGCGTGAACGGCCCGCTGCCGATGACACTCGCCGCACCCGTGATCGTATTGATGACGTAGAGCGTGCTGCTGCTGATCACACCCGCGGACGGACTCACGGTCGCGACGCCGAAAAGCTCGCCGGTCGAGGGACGCACGGCGAGACCGCGCATGTTTTCATTCGCCTGCAATCCGGTGATCGCGACGGTTGAGAGAATGGTGCCGGGCGCGTTGCTGCTGAAGCGCAGAAGATTGTTGCCCGCCGTGAGCGCGAGGATCATTTCGTTCGGCGGCGGAGCGGCGATGTCGTTGTCTATGATCGTCACTGTCACCGTCGCCGTCCCGAGCGATGCGCCGCCGGTCACGGTGCCGAGCGTGACGGTGAAAGTCTCGTTCCCCTCGACGAGCGCGTCGTCAATGATCGGCACCGTGATCGTCTTTGCCGTCGCGTCACCCGTCGCCCAATTCAGCGTGCCGTTCGCCGCGGTGAAATCCGCGCCACTCACCGCGGTGCCGTTCGCGGTCGCGTAGTTCACGCTCACCGCGCCGGTGCTGCCGCCGGTGCGCGTCACGCTCAGCGTCGCGCTGCCCGCGCCCTCGTTCACGCTGAGCGTCGGCGCGCTGAATTGCAGCGAGCCCGCGGGCGGCGGCGGCGGGCCGGAGTCGTTATCGTTGATCGTAACCGTGGCATAAATCGGCGTGACGGGCACCGCACCGCCGGAGGCGACGCCGAGCGTAACGTAAAAGTATTCGGCATTTTCCACGATCGTGTCGTCCACGATCTGCACCTGGAAAGTCTTCGGCGTCGTGTCGCCGCTCGCCCAAGTAACCGTGCCATTCGTGCCGATGAAGTCCGTACCGCTCGTCGCGGTGGCGCTGGAAAACGCGTAGCTCGCTGTCACCGCCCCCGCGCTGCCGCCGGAGCGCAGCGCCGTGAGCGTGACGGTGCCCGCGCCTTCGCCGAACGAGAGGCGTGCGAAATTCAACTGCACCGCGCCGTGCTGCGGCGTGGTATTTGGCAGGCCCGCGGCGGCGTTGCTTTCATACGCGCCGAGATCCATCGCGCTGCCGTAGCTCGGCCGCGCGGCGTGCGTGAACGGCTGGATGTATTCCTCCGTCACGTCGTAGCTGCCCGCGACCTGCGGGCTTTGCCCCAGCGCGGCATCGATCGCATTTGCACCCGCGGCGAGGTGGAAGTCCCGCGCGGCCACATTCACAAATCCAGGATCCGCGCTGTTCGTGGTCGAGCCGGTGAGCATGTTCGCCTGCCCGGTCACGTTGCCGTTGAAGATGGAGTTCACCACCGGCGAGCCGTCGCACCAGCCAGGCGAAATCCAGTTCGCGCCGAGGTTCACCGTCCCGCCCGCATCCGTGTAGAGGAAATGCAGCGTCGGCCCCGTCAGCCCCGCCGTGGTCGGCAGCGAGGCGAAGATGTTGTTGCGGCAGTCCACGATTTCGAGGGCCGGTGAATTGCCGGTTTCCGCGAGCTTCGGCAGCGTGAAGAGTGTCGTGTCACTGCACGCCGCATGGTTGCAGCGATCCAGGACGGTGTTGTTGTAAAAGTAGAGCGTGCCGTGGCGATAGAGCGCGTAATTCCCCTGCGAGCCGCCGTAGATGATGAGTTGATCCAGCGGCCCCGTGGAGTCGAACACGTTCCCATACACGAACGTTTTTTTGTAAGCCGGATCTGCCGCGATGGTCGTGAGGCCCTGCGTGTCCACGAGGTGCAGCGTGATGCCCGACACCTGGTAGTTGTTCTCAAAATAGTTGTAGCGGATCACCGTACCCGATGATCGATCCTTGATGGACTGCCCGCCGGAGTTCGTCACGAGCGGGCCGAACCAATTGTATTGATACGTGATGCCGAGCGCCTCGGTGTAGCTGTTGTGCGTGCCGTAGTTGTTCGCGCTGCCGTTGTTAAAAAAATGGCAGCGCTCGACGAGGATGTCCTTCGACAGCTCCTGCAGCGAATCGTTCTTCGAGTTGATGAAAAGGCCGTTGCCCGAGTCGTGGATGTCGCAGTCGCGCAGCACGAGATGCTGCACGACTTCGGCGTAAATCGCGGACGCGAAAGTGAGATACGTCGCCGGCATCCCCGCGTAGTCCGTGAAGTTTCCGCGCGCATTACGGATGTCGAGATTTTCAAAATCAATGTAGGCGGGAAGATAGGAATATGCCGGCCCGTTGCGGCGTGAAAAGACGACGACGCCGAGCGTGGAGAAGACGGTGTAGCGGTAGTTGATGTTCGCGGCTTCGAGCGCATTCGAGCCGTCAATGATCGGTTTCGCTCCTGTGCTCGGATCGCTGATGCCGCGAATCATGATGTGTTGCGCGACGGTGCCCTGCGTGGAGATGAGGATTTTTTCGTGATAGCCGCCGGCCTGCCAGTGGATGTTCACGATGTCGCCCGCTGCCAGCGAAGCCCACGGCACCGCGCTGAGCGTGGCGATGGGCTGGCCTGGGCCGACATCGTAAGTGGCAGCGGACGCGACATCACCCAGCAGTGCGAGCGCGGAGAACCAAAGTAACGCGGGGATTTTCACGAGATGATTCTAGGACGCGATACGCCTGCTCACAATGCGACTAAAGTTGCATTCCCCCCGACTGGCGAAATGATATGCGTGCTCCGTGGTTCTCCTCGCTCATCTCCCGCGCAGACCGCTGCTAATTGCGTTGCTCGTGTTTGCCGCCGCCGCTGCGCCGGTGGTATGGCTTCATCGCGGATGGAAGCAGGACACGCGTCGCCACGATCAAGAACGCTTGAGCGCATGCGCCTTGAGCATCCGGGAGGCACTCATTTCCGAGGACATCCGACACGCGCATCTCGTGCAATCGTGGCGCAGCGGTGTGGAATCATCGCCGGACTACGCCGCGTTGCAACGCGAACTGAATGACGATTTAACGCTCAAGGGGAGCCATTTTCGGGCTGTAGGCGGCGCTGCTTGGTCAGGCGCGAGGTTGGAGGTACGCCTCATCATCCCTGTACGAGGGGCCGCGCCTTTCCATCCCGGCGAAGACCTCGCAGCGATTCCAGAGGTTAATGCGGCACTCGTCTCCGAGGGAAAACAACGGAAAGGGCTCCTCTCCGCTTCGGAGCCTTTCACGATCCCGCAAATTGGCGATCTCGTGGTGACGCTGACGAGCTTTCGTCGGGCAGATGGCGAGTGCGGTGTGATTTTCGCAGTGCTGACGCCGGGGGATTTTCTAGAGCCTGCCGAGAGGATCCAGTATCACATCAATCCCGACGGATCGCTTGGCGCGAGCACTGTGAACAAAACATTCCTGCCCTACGTCGGCGACGAAGTAGTGCACCTGAGAGCTGTCTCCACCGCGGAATATGAGCGCGCGCTTCATGCCGATGCGCTGAATGCTACGATAAACCTCAACGGCGCCATGGGCCGCTTGAGATTGCTCATCACTCCGGGCCCAAAATTTGGCGTCAGTGAATCCAACGCAATGGCGCGCACGATGTTGGGCGCTGGCATTACGGTCGCCGCGCTTCTCTCGCTGCTCGCATGGATGCAGGCGCGGCAGCGCACGGTTCTCGCCGCAACCGTGAGAGCGCGCACGGAAGAGCTCTCCCGGGCGCAGGATGAATTGCGTGCCGCACTGGAGGGCGAGCGCGAGCTGGTGCGCCTGAAGTCACAGTTCGTGAACACCGTCTCGCACGAGTTCCGCACACCGCTCGGCGTCATCCTTTCCTCCGCAGACATCCTCGCGCACTACCTCGATCGCCTGCTCCCCGAGCAACGCGCGCAGCACCTGGGGGACATCCGCAACTCCAGTGTGCAGATGTCGCACATGCTTGGGCAGGTGCTCGACCTCGGGCGCATCGAGGCAGACAGCCATGCCTTCCAGCCCAATCCTCTTGATCTCGTCCAGCTGCTCGGCCGGATCGCCGACGAGAGCCGGTCGGCCTTCGGCGGAAATGTGCGGCTCAATTTCGAAGGCGATCTCTCCGGCGCGGCGGCCGACGAGTCGCTGCTGCGCCACATTTTTCTGAACCTGCTCTCTAATGCGCGGAAATATTCTGCCGCGGACGCGCTCACCGATCTCACCGTGCACCGCGACGCCGACTCCGCCATTTTCACCGTGCATGACCGCGGCATCGGTATCCCCGCAGGCGATCTGCCGCGTGTGTTCGAAGCGTTCGCACGTGGCGGCAATGTCGCGGATGCGCCGGGCACCGGCCTCGGCCTCGCCATCGTGCAGCGCTGCCTACGCTTGCACGGCGGAACCATTCACATCATCAGCACCGAAGGTGACAGCACCACCGTCACCGTGCGGCTCCCGCTGTTTGGGGCAAGCCCTCCACCATCCCCAATAGGCAATCCACAATGAAGAAGATCCTTGTCATCGAAGATCACGCGCTCATGCGCCGGAACATCGTGACCATTCTCGAAATGGAAGGCTACGCAGCCGTCGCTGCAGGCAACGGGCACGACGGCCTCGCGCTCGCTCACAGCGAACACCCCGACCTGATCCTCTGCGATGTAATGATGCCCGGCATGGACGGACACGAGGTGCTGCGCATCCTCCGGGCCACCAACGTCACCGCGGGCGTCCCTTTCGTCTTCCTCACCGCAAAGGGCGAGAAGCACGAGGTGCGCGGCGGCATGAATCTCGGTGCCGACGACTACCTCGTGAAACCCGTGACCCGTGACGATCTCGTCGCCTCACTGACCGCGCGCTTCACGCGCAAACAGCAACAGCGGCCGGATTTTTCTGTGCTCTTCGCCGATGCACAGCCGCTTGAATCTCTCGGCATCTCACCGCGCGAGGCCGAGGTTCTGCTCTGGGTCGCTCAGGGAAAAAGCAACGCCGACATCGCCTCCATCCTCGATCTCAGCCCCGCAACCGTGAAACGGCACGTCATGCACATCTTCGAAAAAATCGGCGTCGAAAATCGCAGCAGCGCCGTCCTCCGCGCGCTCGAAGTGCTGCAAGGATAGTCAGCCAATACGGAATTTGGTATTCATATCACCGGCTCGCAAACGAGGGCCTTGGCAATCACAACACGCGGGAAAGCGGGGTGTGGGATTGTGCTACATTTTGTGGTACAAGGAGGTGGTTTCTGCCAGTCCTCTCAGAAACGCCGAGAAACAGCCAAAATACAGATTCAGAGTCTGCTGTGCTACCGTTACACCATGAGGCAGTGCGGGGCGGGGAGGGGAAGGTAGGCGCAAGGGCGGGGTTGTAAATCGTTTTTTGACACGGTGCGAATCTTCCGGGTGTTGGTGTCAGCCCGTCGTTGCGCAGCGTGTCCAGCGGTTCCGCTTCCCGTCCGACCCCTCTCACTTGCCGCCCGGCAGGGCATGCTCGATCCACATCCGCGCACTGCACGTACGGTCGTTTCAGGACCTCATCACCGCTCAGCCATGCGGATGAAAAGGGAAGTCCGTGTAACCCTCCGCTGTCGGTGCGGACCACGCCTTCATGTCCGCCGGCGGATTTAGTTCCCAGCCGTTTGCGAAGCGCTCCACGAGATCCGGATTGCTCAGGTAGGGCCGGCCGAATGCGATCAGGTCCGCGTGGCCGGTGGCGATTGCCTCCTCCGCCGTCGCCTGCGTGTAGCCGCAATTGCCCATCAGCGGCCCGGTGAAGACTGCGCGGAATTCTGCCAGCGTCATCGGCTCGCCCAGACCGTGGGATCCAAATGCCAGCCCATCCACGACGTGCAGGTAAGCAAGCCCGTAGGCATCGAGCTGCGCCGCCGCATAGGTGAACGTCTCGCGGAAATCCGGCGCGCCCATGTCGTTGAAATTCCCATTTGGCGACAGCCGCACGCCGACCTTCGCCGCCGGCCAGACTGTCAGGATTGCCTCCACAATTTCGCGCAGGAAACGGAAACGGTTCTCCACGTTCCCGCCGTATTGATCCGTCCGGTGATTCGTCTTCGAGTCGAGGAACTGATTGATGAGATAGCCATTCGCCGCGTGAATCTCCACGCCGTCGAACCCCGCAGCCTTCGCCCGCTCCGCAGCGTGCCGGTAATCCTCCACCACCAGCGCGACCTCCGCCGTCTCCAGCGCGCGCGGAACCTCGTAGGGCTGCTTGCCGTTCGGCGTGTGAATCGTGTCGCCGGCAATTTTGATCGCCGACGCGGACACCGCCGGCTGCCCGCCGTGGAAGCTGCTGTGCGACGCCCGCCCGCAGTGCCAGAACTGGAGAAAAAACGGCGTCCCGCGCGCACGGAGCGCCGACGTGATTTTCGCCCAGCCCGCCACCTGCGCGTCATTGTAAATGCCCGGCGAATCCACCCAGCCGAAGCCCTGTTCCGAGATCGTCGTCGCCTCAGCGATGATCAGCCCAGCCGAAGCGCGCTGCGTGTAATATTCCACCATCAGATTATTCGGCACCCGCGTGACTCCCGCCCGGCCTCGCGTCAGCGGCGCCATCACCACGCGATTGCGCAGCGGCAGGCCGCGGAGATCAAAGGGTGAAAGCAGAAGGGGCGACGTGGTGGTGTGTGCGGTGGTCATGGTGAAGGCGTATTCGATTCAGGGTGCAGATCGGATGTGCGGCAAGTCCGGATGCCAACGCCTGCGGGAATAGCTCAGCAACTTAGTCTATTCGGATTTGAGCGAAGCCATGTCTATGGAGAAGCGATATTTCACATCGCCCTTGAGCATCCGCTCATAGGCTTCGTTGAGCTTTTGGATCGGGATGATTTCGACATCGGCGGTGATGTTGTGCTCGCCGCAAAAATCAAGCATCTCCTGTGTCTCAGCGATGCCGCCGATGAGAGAGCCGGAGAGGCTGCGGCGCCCGAAGATCAGGCTGAAGGCCGAGATGGAAAACGGCTTTGCCGGTGCGCCGACCAGAGTGAGATCACCGTCGCGGTTCAACAGGCCGAGGTAGGTGTTGAGGTCATGTTCGGCCGCGACGCAGTCGAGGATGAAGTCGAAGCTGAGCGCGTGCTTTTGCATCTCGTCGGCGTTGCGGGAGATGACGACCTCATCGGCACCGAGGCGCCGCGCGTCCTCCTTTTTGTCCGGCGAAGTGGTGAAGACGACGACATGCGCGCCCATCGCATGGGCGAGCTTCACGCCCATGTGGCCGAGCCCGCCGAGCCCCACGATGCCGACCTTTTTGTCCGGCCCGATACCCGCGCGCCGCAAGGGCGAGAAGGTCGTGATCCCGGCACACAGCAGCGGTGCAGTCCCGGCAAGATCAAGATTGGAAGGGATGCGCAGGACGAAGTATTCATCCACGACGATGCTGTCGGAATAGCCGCCGTAAGTCACCGGAGCGGTGCCGTGTTTGTCGGGCGAGTTATAAGTCATCGTCCCGCTCGGGCAGAGCTGTTCGAGATTTTCCCGGCAGCACGGGCAGGTGCGATCGGAGTCCACGAGACAGCCGACGCCGACGATGTCGCCGACTTTGTGCCTGGTCACTCCGGAGCCAACCTTGGTCACGCGTCCGACCATTTCGTGGCCCGGCACGCAGGGATAGACCGTGGGCATCGCGCTGCTCCATTCGTTGCGGGCCGTGTGCAGGTCCGAATGGCAGATGCCGCAGAAAAGGATTTCGATTTGCACGTCGTGCTCGGTCGGATCGCGGCGCGGGATGATGGTGGACGCCAGCGGCGAGGTGGCGCTGGCGGCGGAGTAGGCTTTGGCTTTGAACATGGGTGGATGCTGTTTCGTTTGTTGGTTATCGCAACCGGGAATCATTCTGGCTGTGCGGGAGCATGGGGCATCATGGACATCCCTTCTCTTCGGGTTCGGGATTGCCGCGCTGCACTCGCCGCCACGAACGGCATAGTTCGGGCTGGTTTTCGAAACCTTCCTCAGACACGATTTGCCCGAACTTCCCATCACCATCAATCATATGAAAACCTGTCGCACCTTTCGCCACTTGCTCCTCGCCACATTCCTCGCCGCGACCTGTCTCTCCAGGACCGCGTCGGCCCAGGACGCCACTGTATCTCCCGCGAAGCTCGATCCACCTGTGAAGCCCTCGGTCACCGGAAAGTTCATCGGCGACGGCAAGGAGGCCGCAATCAAGTTTGTCCTCGTCGAGGAGCGTGACGGGTTCGACGGGAAGCCGGCGCTGAGGCTGATTTTCACTGAGAAAGATCCATCAACGGCGAAGAACCCATCATTCGATGCGAGCTTCCGGAAGTTCGGCAGCGCGGTCGTTCTGAGCGTGTTTTACGATGGCCAGATCTTCGGCTGCGAGGTCGCCCACACTGCGCACAAGAAATCGGGATTCAGCTCGGTGGGTGAGATCAAGATGCCCGAGTTCAAGATCGTCGGCGGAAATGTCACCGGACATGTGAGCACGGGTGGGACGCTCGATGCGTTTGGGCAAAAGTGGGAAGTGGACCTCACCTTTGCCGCGCCGCTGCCAGATAAGCTGCGCACGGCGAGCGCCACCCCGCCGAAGCCGGGCGCGATGCCGACTGCACCGGGCGAAACGCCCGCCAAAAGAGCCAAGACGCCAAAGGCCGCCAAGGTTGCCGCCACCCCGACGCTCTCCGCAAAAAGCCTGCCGCTCCCCAAGGATGCGACGGACGTGCAGTACAAGGCATTGGTGGAGCAGATTCAACTGACCAGCGGGCAGTCGGTCGCAGCCGTGACCAGCGAACTCTCCGCCGGGCTGAAGGCACAAGGCTGGAAGGACGGCCGCGGCGAATTGAAGGGACCGAAGAACGCCATCCTCAAGCGCGAACTCGGCGACGCCAAGCTGACGATCATGATCCAGCCGGCACCGACAGGCAGCACCATCAAAATTTTCGCCGATGGCCTCAATTGGGACGGTGTCGAGTCGGCAACACCGCCGGCTGCGGGCAATCCCGCTGCCGATATAAACGCCATCCAAAAGGAAGCGGAGAAGGCTCTCAAAGACGCATTCAAGGACTTGCCGAAGGGACTCTGAGGCGGCCTGCGTTTCGGGTCGTCAGCGTGCGTGGCTGTTCCAAACGGCGATCCGATGATGTTTAAGAGTGTGTGCCGAAAGTAAGAAATTAAGCGCGAAGACGCGGAGAAAGCCGTGCAGATGATCCTTTCTCACCATCAGTGCCATTCGATTTGATATGACATACATACGAGTTGATGCCTGTCGCGACTTCCGGCGTTTTCGACTTCCGGCGCTTCTTACCTTTGGCGCGCAGGCGTTGCAGGCACTCCGTCACGTCCACTTCCAAACCATCGGGAGGCGGTGCAAGGTGGTAGTTATCGTTCAACCAAAGCATTTCCGTGCGGAACGCGCTTAGATGGCTGTGGACGCGAAGCCAAGCGGTATCGCAGGCCGACGCGGGGAAGTCCTCCATCATGCGAACAGCGCGGTGCAGACGCAAGGCCACTGCCGAGACGCTGACGACGGGCACGCGCCGCAATCCTTCGTCCATGCGGTCAAGCTTGTGCAAATTGCGCGTCAGCGCCTCGGGTGTTTCCTCCATTTGATTGGCGAAGTGCGTTCGCCCAGGTCGAGAAGGGGGGCCGGTGCCAGCGGGAACGGGGGGAGGAAGAGGTTGTTGAAGGTGGCAATGGCTGCCGTTCGGAGGCGCACTTTCCACGCTCCGCGTTGGCCGGCCTGCGTGCTCACACAGTTCACCACCACGCGCGGACGGAGCCGCTTGCCCCCCAGCCGGGTTGTGGGAGGTGCCCCGCACCTCGGCAACTCCCGTTGCCATTTCAGGCGCTCCGCGCAGAACAGGCCGGATGGCACCGGCTACGACCGTGAAGCCTTCGCCCTTCCACAACACTTTTTCCACTTGAAACCGCTCTTGCACGGGCAAAGGGCGTTGCGCTGAGGTGTCACGACCGGGTTTTGCGGTGCCTTGCTCGGCTTGACCTTCTGCCAACGCTTGCGGGCGTTCTGACGAGCAGCCTTGGACTTGGCCGGACTCTTGGCTTGTCCACCTTTGCGACCAATCTCGGCCAAGTACGTTCTCAGTGCTTCGTCCATCATTCGGAGTGCCAGAATGCCAAGCGGCTTGGCATGTTTCAAGCGCGAATTTCGGAGCCGGGTTTGCGTGGGGGTTGGCGAGGGTTCCAACAGGTTCAAACGGGTTCGTGACATGGCGGGTGTGGGGGTTGGCGGGTGGGTTCGCGGTCAAATTTGTGATATAGATAAACCAAGCGCGAGCGGCTTCGCCGCCCTCCGGGCGTCCCGGCTTCGCCGGGTAGCGGCTCTGCGAGCCGCCCGAGGGCAGCGCCGGGCCAGCCGGTCGCAAGCGACCGTCAGTCACGGCCAAGCCCTCGCGCACGGAACCATGGGCCTGCATTTCCGAAGGATTGAAGGGCGCAGGATTCGTGCGGGGAGCCGTTCCCTCCGATGGCAATTCCATATGACATACATTGTGTGATGTTATAGATATACCCCTGCGGAAGCGACGTTTCCCTGTGTGTGAATAACTTGCGAAGAACTCGTGGTCGCTTGCGGCAATCCGATCGGAGGGCGGACTTGTTCACCGCGATTCCGTGAATGCGGGCGCTTTCACAAATCCAAGAGCCCCTGAATCTCCTCCATGCTCAGGCCTTCCATGAGCGGCTGCTCACTCTCCAATGTTGCGGCGATGATGGCGCGCTTCTTTGTCTGCAGGTTCAGGATTTTCTCCTCCACGGTGCCGCGAGCGATGAGTTTGTAGCTAGTGACGGCCCGCTTCTGGCCGATCCGGTGCGCCCGGTCGGTGGCCTGGGCTTCCACGGCCGGATTCCACCA
>JBDSAR010000369.1:0-2522 GCA_039922035.1 Chthoniobacteraceae bacterium | reverse complement strand
TCGTCGTGGCGCTCGGCAAAATTCCTGCGGACCATCAGCACTTTCTCCGGGTGCAGCGGCGCGAGTTCCGCACTGCGCGCGACCACCCACCCGGCGCGGGACATCACTGCGAGCGAATTCCACGGCTCGCCCACACAGAATCCGTCGAGATGCCCCGCGCGCAGGTGGGTCACCATCTGCGAGGGCGGCACCACCACCACCCTTGCATCGTTTTCCACATCGAAGCCATGAGCCTTCAGCCAGAGCCGCAGCAGCACCGAATGCGACGACCACTGATACACGGTGCCGAGCGTCACCGGCCGCCTGCATTTCCGCACAAAATCTCGCAACGTTTTTCCGTCGCGCACGCCCGCATTCCAGAGGCGCTGGGAAAGCGTGATCGCGTTGCCGTGCAGATTCAGCACGAGGCCGGCAAGGCAGTCGGCGCTGATCCCGCCGAGGCCGGCGGCGGCTGCGAAAGGCATTCCGGCCGGCGCGTGCGCGGCATCGAGTTCGCCGTGGATCACTTTTTCGCGAATCGTCGCCCAGCCGAGTTCGCGGCTGAGTTCCACCGCCAGCCCGTGCTTTTCAAAAAGGCCAAGCTCGCGCGCCATGACGAGCGGCGCGCAGTCGGTGAGACCGACGAAGCCGATGCGAATGGCCTGCTGGTTGCCCCGGCGTGATGCCGTCTTTGCTGGCGAAATCTTTGCGATGTCGGCGCTTCTAGCCGCCCGCGTGCCAGGACGATGGCAACGGCATCATAAATTCGGCGACCGTTTTTCATCACATACATGAATTCCATTCATTCCATGTCCGAACCACTCGACAGCAGACTGCGCCATGCCTTCACCGTCCTCGCACGCACCGGCAGTTTTTCGGAGACCGCGCGCGAGCTTCACCCATCGCAATCCGCCGTGAGCCACTCGAGGAAGGCGCTCGAGAGCGAAGTGGGCTGTCGCCTTTTAGACAACGTGCGCAAAAAAGCGGCGGTCATCCAGCCGGGTGGAAGGCTTCTCGGATTTTCCGGCAGCAGTCTCGCATCGGGCACGTCGGGCAGGTTGCGCCAACGCAGAACGGGGCGCCCTCCGCTTCGATGTCTCGATGCAGCCGGGGAAAGCCAAGGGCACCTCTGAAAACCGCGCGACCGGGCGAACACGCGATGTGCGCGCCAAATCAGACTCAGCCCAGCGTGGCTGGCTGACCGGTATTTTCGAGCACCGCGTGCCACAGGTCGCCATTCCGATTGACCTTCGCGCGGCCCTGCGTGGCCAGAGGGATCGGAAGATGCACAAACGATCCGTGCCAGCGCCCGACGAGCATCGCTGTCTTGCCGGCCATCGCCGCATGCACGGCGTACTGCGCGAGCTGCGAGCAGTAGAAATTGTCCGCGGCATTCGCAGGCACGCTGCGGATCATGTAGCTGGGATCGATGTACTTCACGGTCGCATCGAATTTCCGCTCCTTGAAAAACCCCGCGATTTTCTCCTTCAGGAATGCCCCGATGTCGCCGAGTTTCTTGTTGCCGCTGGCGTCCGTGCCGCCGGCGCCGATCAGATCCTGGCCGGCTCCCTCCGCGACGATGATCACCGCGCTCTTGCGCTTGGCGAGGCGGTAGCGGAGTTGCTCAAGCAGACCGCCCGGGCCGTCGAGTGCAAAGGGCACCTCTGGGATCAGCACGAAGTCCACGTTGCCGCCCGCGAGCGCGGCGTTGCACGCGATGAATCCCGAGTCGCGGCCCATCAGCTTCACCAGCCCGATGCCATTCACGCTGCCCTGCGATTCGACGTGCGCGCATTTCACCGCCTGCACCGCGACGGCAAACGCGGTCTCGAATCCGAACGACTTGTCGAGATACATGATGTCGTTGTCGATCGTCTTCGGGATGCCGACGACGACTTTCCTGAGGCCGCGCTTTTTGATTTCAGCGGCGATGTCCGCCGCGCCCTTCAGCGTCCCGTCGCCACCGACTACGAAGAGGATGTCCACCTTCATGTCCTCAAGACCATCCACCATTTCCGCGACATCCTGCGGGCCGCGCGAACTTCCAATGATCGTGCCGCCGAAGCTGTGAATCTGCGCGACGGACTCCGGCCGCAGAATCATTGGCGCGTGTCCGTAGCGCTGCACGAGTCCCTCGTATCCGTAGCGGAAGCCGAGCGTCCTCGTGATGCCGTAACGATAGTGGCAAAACATGACGATGCCGCGGATGATGTCATTCAGGCCGGGGCAAAGCCCGCCGCACGTGACGATGCCCGCGGTGATTTTCCCCGGCTGGAAGAAAACGCGCTCGCGCGGGCCGGCGATCTCGAAGCTCAATCGCGGCTGCGATTCGCCGTCCACGGTGACGCGGTCATCGATGAAAATGCGCTCGCCGTCCGCCTTGAAGTTCACCGGCAATCCGCCCGTGTGGCGCAGTGGTGATTCGAATTCGCAAGTCCCGGCACACTGAATGTTCGTCTCCATACGGGCCGAGGTGCTTGCCGATGCACGGTCACAATCGCAAGATGAAATGCGGGCGTGCGGAGAAATGGAATGCCGGATGC
>JBDSAR010000368.1:0-14189 GCA_039922035.1 Chthoniobacteraceae bacterium | reverse complement strand
ATGAAGGCAACCGTTGACAGTCTGCTGGAGCCGATTTCTGCGGATCATCCTTGCGGTGAGGATATCGGGTATGACCCGCAGTTCATCGAGTTGGATACATTTCTCCAGGGTAAGGAAGAAACGCAGTTCGCGGCGGCAGAGGAACCGGACTGGAAAGCGATCAGCGAGCGATGCCTGGAGCTTTTTCAGCGTTCAAAAGATCTGCGCGTAGCGCTGCGGCTCACAGCGGCTTTGTTGAAAATGGAGGGTCTCGCCGGATTCCGTGACGGACTGCTTTTGCTGAAGGGGTTGCTCGAACGCTATTGGGATCCGGTGTATCCGCGGCTCGATCCCGATGATGGCAACGATCCCCTTGAGCGGGTGAATATTCTCTCCAGCCTCGCGACTGCCGCCGGGACATTTGGGGATCCCTTCAAAATTCTCGCCAGGCTCCGGCAGGCGCCGCTCTCCGACTCCCCGCAGTTGGGGCGTATCAGCCTGGCGGACGTCGATCGTTCCGTTTCCGGCGTGGCGACGGAGGGTGCTCCAGCCATCACTGCCTCCCAGGTGCAGGGGGCGTTCCGCAGCACGCCGCCGGAAAAACTCCGGGCAATCTACGACGCCATCGTGGGCGTACAGATCACGGTGAAGGAAATCGACGACATCCTCACCAAAGCCGTGGGCAGCAGCCGCGCGGTCGCGTTTGACGCGCTGATCGCGCTATTGAAGGAGCAGCAGAAAACCATCGCCCCCTATGCCGCGCCGAATGAAAGCGTGGAAACCGGCGGAGATGCAGTCGAGGCGGCTGTCGAGGGGCAGGGGGAAAGCGCGGGTATTTCCGGGAGTGTCCGATCCCGGCAGGATGTCATCCGGGTGCTTGAGCAAATCTGTGATTTTTATCGAAGGACGGAGCCATCGAGCCCCGTGCCTTTGATCCTGCAGCGTGCCCGCCGGCTGGTGGACATGGACTTCATGCAGTTACTCACCGATCTCGCACCGGACTCCGTGAGTCAGATCAACGTAGTCGCCGGAATCCGGCCCGAGCAATAGCCCGGTCTCTCGGGAGGCCGGGATTACTGCCGGACAGGATTGAAAAATTTTCAGGACGTGCCCGAATTTTCTTGCTCTCAATATCGAAAAGTGACTATATCCGCACAGTTCCGAACGTCGCCGGACGTAGCCGCCGGAAAGTTCGGAAAAAAAGTCACAGCGCGCTCACTCTAAACCCCAGCTCATCCTATGGCCAAAGCTAGCAGTCAGAAGTTCATCGCCCGTAACCGTGCTCCCCGTGTCCAGATCGAATATGATGTGGAGGTGTATGGGTCGCAGAAAAAAGTTGAGCTTCCGTTCATCATGGGCGTGATGGCCGATCTTTCCGGGAAGCCCGCGGATCCGCTGGCTCCGGTGGACGAGCGGAAATTTCTTGAGATCGACGTGGATAACTTCGATGACCGCCTGAAGGCCTGCAAGCCGCGGGTCGCATTCCAAGTTCCAAACACGCTCACTGGCGAGGGGAATATCAGCGTGGATCTGAGCTTTGAGAGCATGGACGACTTTTCCCCCGCGTCCGTTGCTAAGAAGGTGGATTCGCTGAACAAGCTCCTGACTGCCCGCAACGAACTGTCCAATCTCCTCACGTTTATGGACGGAAAATCGGGTGCCGAAGACTTGCTGGGCAAGCTTCTCGCGGATCCGACCCTCCTGAAGACACTGGCCTCCAGCCCCAAGCCTGAGACCCCGCAATAACTCATCCTAGACGACCTAATTTTATGGCTGATCCGAATACCCAAGCACAGGCAGCGGCCGCTCCTGCGGTGACTGAAGAAATCAATGAGTTCGAGGCCCTTCTGAACCAGCAGTTCAAGCCTAAGAGCGACTCCGCAAAGAGCGCGGTGCATTCCGCCGTGAAAACACTCGCGGAACAGGCGCTGGCCAGCACTAAGCTCGTTGGTGATGATGTTATCGCCTCTATCCAGGCGATTATTGCGGAGCTTGACCGGAAGCTGAGTGAGCAGGTCAATAAGATCATCCATCACGAGGACTACAAGACGCTTGAGGGCAGTTGGCGCGGACTTTCCCATCTGGTCAATAACACTGAGACCGACGAGAAGCTTAAAATTCGCGTCATGAACATCTCCAAGAAGGAGGCGGCGAAGACCCTCAAAAAGTTCAAGGGAACGGCTTGGGATCAGAGTCCGCTCTTCAAGAAGATCTATGAGGATGAGTTCGGAACGCCCGGCGGTGCGCCCTATGGCTGCCTGATCGGCGATTACCAGTTTGATCATTCGCCGCCGGATGTGGAAATGTTGGGCAGCATTGCGCAGATCTCATCCGCTGCCCATTGTCCCTTCATTACCGCTGCTGCGCCGTCGCTGATGAACATGGACACGTGGCAGGAATTGAGCAATCCCCGCGATCTCACCAAGATTTTCCAGACGCCGGACTACGCGGCTTGGCGTTCCTTGCGTGCCTCGGAAGATGCGCGTTATCTCGGGCTCACGATGCCGCGCGTTCTGGCCCGCATCCCTTATGGTTCAAAAACAAATCCGCTCGAGGAGTTTGCCTTTGAAGAGGATACGGAAGGAGCGGACCATGGCAAATATTGCTGGATGAACTCCGCCTATGCGATGGGCGTCAACATCACCAGGGCTTTCAAGCTCTATGGCTGGTGCGCATGTATCCGCGGGGTGGAAAGCGGCGGCATGGTTGAGGGACTCCCCGTGCATACATTCCCCACGGATGACGGCGGCGTGGACATGAAGTGTCCCACCGAGATCGCCATTACTGATCGCCGAGAGGCCGAGATTGCCAAAAACGGGATGATGCCACTCTCGCACTGGAAGAACACGGACTATGCCGTGTTCGTTGGAGCCCAGTCCCTGCAGAAGCCGCAGGAATATGAGGATCCGGATGCCACGGCAAATGCGAACCTCGCCGCGCGACTGCCTTATCTCTTCGCGACTTGCCGCTTCGCCCACTATCTCAAGTGCATGGTGCGTGACAAGATTGGTTCCTTCAAGGAGCGCAGCGACATGCAGGCCTGGCTGAACAACTGGATTCAACAGTTTTGCGTTTCGAGTGAAACCGCATCTGAAAACGACAAGGCCCGTCGGCCACTCGCTGCTGCGGAAGTCGTGGTGGAGGAAGTGGAGGGAAATCCCGGCTACTACACGTCCAAGTTTTTTCTCAGGCCGCACTACCAGTTGGAGGGACTTACAGTTTCACTCCGGTTGGTTTCAAAGCTTCCGTCGGGAAAAGGCGGAAAATAGATGCAATATCTCAATTCGCGATTAGGACAAAATTGCATTCTGAATATTACTCAAAGTGCAGTGGAAGCCGGGTCGCGTTGACAAACACGAAGCAAAAACAAAAACAAACACACTGAAAGGAATAATTATATGGCCGTAGACATGTTCATCAAAATTGGAGACATCAAGGGTGAATCCAAGGATAAGAAGCACGGGAAGGAAATCGACGTCCTCGCTTGGAGTTGGGGAGTATCAAACTCTGGCAATGCCCAAATCGGGGGCGGTGCCGGCGCTGGCAAGGT
The DNA here is from genome assembly GCA_039922035.1 of Chthoniobacteraceae bacterium. Classification (GTDB taxonomy): domain Bacteria; phylum Verrucomicrobiota; class Verrucomicrobiia; order Chthoniobacterales; family Chthoniobacteraceae; genus SXWH01. The sequence goes on along the minus strand of JBDSAR010000368.1, from coordinate 10,660 downwards.
TAACGTGCAGGATCTGAGCTTCACCAAGTACATTGACAGCGCCAGTTGTCCGTTGCTGCTTGCCGCTTCCAACGGTAAGCACTACAAGGAAGCTCTTCTCACCGTCCGCAAGGCTGGCGAGCATCCGGTCGAGTATGTCAAGATCAAGATGGAGGAAGTGCTCATTACTTCCCTCTCGACCGGTGGATCGGGCGGTGAGGATCGCCTGACTGAGAATGTAAGCCTGAACTTCGCCAAGGTGAGCGTGGATTACACCCCGCAAAAGGACGATGGCAGTGCAGACACCACGATTCCCTATAGCTGGGATATCGCAGCAAACATCAAGGGCTAGGCACCCCTATCCCGGATGACTATCACAGCCGGCGCGGTGTTTTCAAAACACGCGCCGGCTGTTTGTCATCCTAGCCAGAATGGGGGTTGCATGAGTGCCGTCCTTTTGCTAAAAAATGGGTGACGGAGAGATACGATCGCAATCCAAGGCAGAGTTTAACCAAGTTGCATTTTTTGATTAGTAATGACCGCTGAAGAATACATCCGTGCTGGCGACCTTGATGCAGCGATGGGCGCATTGCGCGAGGCCATCAAAAAAGACCCTGCCGACTCGAAGCTGCGGGTGTTTTTGTTTCAACTTTTGAGTGTCAATGGCGATTGGGAGAAGGCGCTCACACAGTTGAACCTCATTGCGGACATCAGTCCTGACAGCATGGTGCTGGCGCAGATTTTCCGTCCCGTGGTGCAGTGCGAGGCGCTCAGGGCCGAGGTTTTCGCGGGGAGACGGAGTCCGCTTATATTTGGGGAGCCGCAGGAATGGATCGGGCTGCTGGTCCATGCGAATTCGCTGGCGGCCACGGGCAGGTGGCGGGAGGCACGGGAGACGATGGATGGCGCGCTGGAGGCGGCTCCGGCGGTATCCGGCAGCATCAATGAGCATGATTTTGAATGGATTGCGGATGCCGATTCACGCCTCGGTCCGGTGTTGGAGGCGGTGATCGACGGCAAATACTATTGGGTGCCTTTCAATCGAATCACTCAGATCCATATCTCCCGTCCGTCCGACCTGCGAGATCTGGTGTGGATATCCGCCACTTTCACATGGGTGAATGGTGGCGAGAGTCCGGGATTGATACCTGTCCGCTACGCCGGAAGCGAGGTATCGCCCGACAGCGGCATCCGCCTTTCCAGAAAGACGGAATGGGACGATGTCGGCGAGGGGTTCTTTTTCGGCAAAGGCCAACGGCTCTTTGCCACGAATGCGGGCGAGTATCCTCTGCTGGAGACGCTCGTGGTGAAACTCAATCCTCCGGCTGCCGATGTCGCAAAAGAAGGGGCCAGTTAGGGAATCCTGCCCAATCCTGGTCTGACACCCATGCGCTAATGGCCATCACTCAGACCACACCGTTTGAAAGGCTCCAGCCCTGCCTGTTTGATCGCTTGATTGATCAGGATCCGCAGAACAGGCAGGAGGCACGTTCCTCAAAAATCATCTCCCTATCGGATTACCGCGCCGCGGTATTGCGGGATCTGAGCTGGCTCATGAATGCCAGCAATCATACGGAATCGGAAGGATTGGATGACTTTCCCCATGTGGAGTCATCCGTGTTCAATTTCGGGAAGCCGTCCCTCTCCGGGCTTGTGACTGCCGGCATGAACCTGCAGCGCCTGGAGGCCGAGATTGCGCGGTCCATACGAAATTTCGAGCCACGGATCGTGGGGGACAGCCTTGTGGTCCGTGCCGTGCGGGGTGAGGTGAAGCATGCGCCCAGCATGCTTGTCTTCGAAATCCGCGCAGATCTTTGGGCGCGCCCTTTTCCTGAGAAGCTTTTCATCAAGACGGCGCTCGATATCGAGACAGGTGCGGTGACGATGTGAGCAGGAAATCCGTCGCCCTGATGAGAATGATTGTGACTCGCGTCGTGCGCTCCCTGTAAGCTGACTGCGAATACGAAGGGATGAACCGCACATTTCTCGCTCTCTATAACAACGAACTGCATCACCTCCGTGAGGTTGCCGGCGAATTTGCGCGCGAATTTCCAAAAATCGCCGGACGTCTGGCGCTGGACAAGGACGCGAAGGAGGAGTGCCCTGATCCATTCGTCGAACGGTTGCTTGAGGGCTTTGCGTATCTTGCGGCGCGCGTCCAGTTGAAGCTGGATGCGGAATTCCCACGTTTCACGCAGTCGTTGCTGGAAACGGTGTATCCGCATTACCTCTGCCCGACGCCCTCGATGGCTGTCGTGCGGATGGACGCCGATCCCCAATCGGCTGGCACTCCGGAAGGTTTCGCGGTTCCTAGGGGAAGTGCGCTGCGCGGGACCAGCAGTGCCAGCGACACATCGTGCGAATTCCGGACCGCACACGATGTGCATATCTGGCCCCTGCGGGTGGTGGAGGGCAAATATCTCACGCGCAGCATGGCGGAACTGGCGCTGCCGGATTCATTGCGTGGCAAGGCGGCGATTCGGATCCGTCTCCAGACGAATGTGGGCGTGAAACTCAAGACGCTGGAACTGGACAGGCTGCCTGTTTTTGTGCGTGGGCTGAACGAGACGCCCTCCGCGATTTTTGAGCAGATTTTTGCGCGTGCGTCCCATGTCATCGTCCGCACGACGAAGGCAAATGGGAATGTCTGCCACGTGATGCCTGCGACGACCCTCAAGCGCGTGGGCCTGCGCGAGGACGAGGCGCTGCTCCCGTTCGCGCCACGGGGATTCGAGGGCTACCGGCTCGTGCAGGAATATTTTGCAATGCCGGAGCGGTTTCTTTTCTTCGAGTTCACGGAACTGCGGGAGGCCATGGCAAAGTGCGACTGCGAGCAGGTGGATCTCATCATTCTTCTCAAGGAGTCGGAGCCCCGGCTGGAAAATGTCGTGGATGCGGAATCATTCGATCTTTTCTGCACGCCGGTGATCAATCTTTTCCCGAAGCGACTCGATCCCATTTCGCTCGGGGAGAGGTTCTCGGAATACCACGCAGTGGCAGACAAGACGCGGCCGCTCGATTTTGAAGTCTATCAGATTCAGAAAGTCGTGGGGCAGGGGGCGTCCGCGGAATCGCAGCAGATGTTCCAGCCGTTCTACCTCGCGCGCGACATGGATTTGGAATCTGCGGCCTACTTCAACGCGCACCGCGTGCCGCGCGTCCTGTCCGCGCGGGAAAAGCAGTTTGGCGCGACATCCTCATACACCGGTAGCGAACTGTATATCTCGCTCGTGGACGGGCAAAATGCGCCGTACCGGGCGGAACTTGCGCAGATCAATGCGACCGCGCTCTGCAGTAACCGGCATCTCCCGATCCAGCTTGTCACCAAGCAGGGCAAGACGGATTTCCGTCTCGATTTGTTCGCTCCTGTCTCCTCGATTCGCTGCGTGGCCGGGCCCACCGATCCGCGGCCGGCGCATCCGGACGGTGAGATTGCGTGGCGTGTCATCAGCCACATGTCGCTGAACTATCTCTCGCTCCTCAATCAGGACGGCGACGCCGGTCCGGCGGGGTTGCGGGAAATGTTGAAACTCTATTGCGACGTCAACGATGTGCGCAGCCAGAAGCAGGTGGATGGGATCCTTGCCGCCTATTGCAAACCAATCATCCGGCGTGTCGAGTCACCCGGGCCGCTCACCTTTGGCCGGGGACTGGAGGTCATCGTCGAGTTCGATGAGCACGGGTTCGAAGGCACGGGGATTTTCATTCTGGGCTCTGTCCTTGAGCAGTTTTTCTCTCGCTACGTGTCGCTGAATTCCTTCACCGAAACCGTCATCCGCTCACAGCAGCGCGGAGACATCATCCGATGGCCAACACACCCGGGCAAGAGGCCGATCATCTGATTTCGCGACTGGTCGCGGAGCCGTTCGGATTCAATTTCTTCCGTGCGGTCCGGCTTTTGGAGAGTCATTTTCGCAATGCTCCGCGCATCGGCACGTCGCAGCGGCTGAAGGACGACTGGGTCCGTTTCGGGCAAAAGCCGTCGCTGGCTTTTGCTCCGTCGAGTGTCGAACAGTTTGACGCACCCGGCGAGGGGCCCGCGCGGATGTTTGTCCAATTTCTCGGCCTGCTCGGGCCGAACGGCCCGCTGCCGGTTCACGTCACCGAATTCATCATCGGTCGGATCATCTCCGCAAAGGATCGCACGCACGCGCGCTTCCTCGATGTCTTCAACCACCGTTTCGTCTCGCTGTTTTACCGTGCGTGGGCCGCGGCGCAGAAGAGCGTGGACTACGACCGCCCCGAGGAGTCGCGCTTCGCCGCATACATCGGCAGCCTCTTCGGCATCGGGATGCCATCGCTGCTCGATCGCGATCCGGTGCCGGATCGCGCGAAGCTCTATTTTGCCGGGCGCCTCGCCTGCCAGACACGGAACGCCGAGGGGCTGCACGCCATCATCGAGGGCTTTTTCGGAATCCGCACAGTCATCGAGGAATTCTCCGGCTTCTGGATGAAAATCCCCGAGGCCAACCAATGCCGGCTCGGCGAGTCGCCGGAAACCGGCTCGATGGGGCGCAACGCGATCGCGGGCACGCGAAAGTATGAGACGCAGCTCAAATTCCGCATCCGCATGGGGCCGATGAAGCTGCGCGATCTCGAACGCCTGCTGCCGGGAGGCGATTCGTTCAAGCGACTGAAGGCATGGGTGCTGAACTACGTGGGCTACGAGCTGAAGTGGGACGTGCAGTGTGTCGTCGAGGCGGCGGAGGTGCCGGCGGCACGTCTCGGGCAGACCGGGCGTCTCGGGCTCTCATGCTGGACGAAGAGCCAGGCAATGACTAGGGACGCCGAAGATCCGATTTTCGATCCGGAAAATTACGCTTAGCTATGATGGGGAAAAGGTGGCGCCGTTTCATGGAGTCTCAGCGACCCTCCGCGTTGCCTCACGGGAAAATGACACCGGAGGCTGGAACGGAGATGGGGGCTTGGTGGCCCATGCTCTGGGTGAGGAAGGACGCGCGGATTTGGCGTGCGAGTGCGGCAACCTGCGCGCGGCGTTGGAGGCGCGCTTTGCGCCGGTGGGCGTGGCAGCCGCTGCGGCTGCAATCCAGCGCCGCCGAGCGTTCGCCGCGGTGCATGCCGGGATGCAGTTGGAGAAGCTCTTGCATCAGCGCGAAGCGTGCGGTGTTCACGGGCAACGATGGCCAAGGCATTTTCTAAAATGTCCCGCTGCCGGCAGACGACCTCCAGCTCGCGGCGCAAGTCCGCGAATTCCACCGCATGCACGACGGCCCCCGGCGGCGTGTTGCGCGCTGGCAGGCCCGCGGCGGTGCCGCAGGGGCCGAAGGTCTCCTTCCGATTGCGCAGGTCCCATTGGGAGACGCCCAGTTCGCGGTTCCACGCGCCGTGCGCGCGGCGCATAGCTTAGCGGAGTGTTCGCTTTTGCTCGCAGCGCGGCATCAAAAATGAGAGTCGGCGCATTTTGCGTGGGCTTTTTCCGGCACACACACTGACAGACAGTGTGAGAGACTGTAAAAAAGTCCGCCTTTTCCAATCAGCCCGGCAAGCGGTTCACGGAAACCGGACGCAGCACGCAGGAAAACGGGAGCGCACGCTTCCAGCGTGTCCTTTCCGGCATCCTGCCGGAAAGATGCACCGGGCTGCGGGACTGCGACTGGCATTGCTTCGTCGAGATCGGGCAGACCCACCGTCTTCGCCCTGCGTCCGGCAGGGATGCCCGACGCGGCACGCTGGAAGCGTGCGCTCCTGTTTTCCTGCGCGCTTCCGGAAGCGCCAGGGTTCCGGTTGCCAGTGCCGTGAATTTTCACACGGTCTCTCAGCCCGTGGTCTGCAGCCCGAGCCGTTTGCGCACGCTGTTTTCAAACTGGAAAAGCGGGTGCATGAACAACGCCACGGAGTCGGGCAGGAGATTCGGTCCATCCGGTCCGTCAGGTGCGGTCTTTTCCAGAATCAGCAGCGAGTCGGCGAGCGCGATGCGGTGGTAGTTCCGGTTGTTCGCGAGGAAATAGTCGGCGGCCCATTTCACCGATCGCTGGCGCGGCGTGTAGTCGTGCAGCGCGAGGATGCCGTTGGGATTCAGGAGCGCCGCCCAGTGCAGATCCTGCATTACGTAGCGGAACTTGCGCCTGCCATCAATGAGCACAAAATCGAACGACTCATGCGCCTGGTGCGAGTGCTGGAAGGCATCCCAGCTCGGCATCTCGCGGAACTCCACCTGATCCAGCGGCAGCCCCTGCGAGGCGAGGTTTTGCTCCACGATCTCCCGCTGGTTTGCGAAGCAGTCCAACCTGCCGATGAGCACGAATTCCGGGCGGTGCGTCGCGGCGCTCATCATCTCGCAAAGCGTGCCGCCGGTGGCGGTGCCGATTTCGAGATGCCTGCCGGGGCGCTGCCGTGTGCAGAGGATGCTGCGGAGTGCGTCCAGCTCCGGCTGGGTCATTTCCGAGGTGAGTTGCATCGCGCTGGGGCGTTCCATCCGGTGTTGATGTTCGGCACTGCGGGCGGCGTGGGCAAGAAAAAGTCTGCGCTCAAGGGCGCGCCGGCGCGGACATTTGGATAACCGACAAATCATCAACAACGAACGCCGCGGTAACATTTTGGTAACATGGATGCGTTCCATTGTCCTCTCAGGTGAACGCAATCCCGCGGGCACCGGCACCAAACCTCAAGACAAAATCACTCCCATGAAAATTCCAAATCCACGCACCGGCGCGCGCACTCAGGGCTTCACGCTCATCGAGTTGCTCGTCGTCATCTCCATCATCGCCATCCTCGCCGGCTTCGCACTGCCGGTGTTCACCTCGGCGCAGAAAAAGGGCCGCATCACCGATTCGCTCAGCAACTGCAAGCAGATCGGCCTCGCGCTGCGGATGTATTCCGGCGACAACGACGGAAACTTTCCCAACACGACCGCGCCGAATGGCGGCACCGCGGGAACGGCGCTCGCGGCGGGCGACTTTTCCAACAAGGCGTTCGAGAACCTCATGCCCAAGTACACGACCAGTAAGAAGATCTTCGCAAACAAGGCATCCCAATACTGCAAGAGCCCGGCGAAAGATCAGGGTGTAGCCGATTCAAACAAGATTCTCAAAGGTCAGAACGACTGGCTCTACATTTCCGGCCTGTCGGATACGAGCGACGCGCGCTGGCCGATTATCGCCACGGCGACAAACTCAGCTTCTGACCTGACCTACCGCACGCTTTCGACGGAATTGGGTGGAGTCTGGGGCGGGACAGATGCGGTCATCGGCTACTGCGACGGAAGTGCGAGGCCTGTGACCGGGAAGGAAATGGATACCAGCACCGATCCGAAAAAGCCCTTCGTCAAGAGCCCGCTCGATGAAAAGGCCAATATGTTCACCGGCACAACCGACTGGCTCGGAACCACCGTGCTGATTCTCGTCCCCGAACCCTAATCGCGGCAGCGCCTCCACGTTTTCCGTTTGCAGCGGGCGACGGGGTGTCATTGGCAAAATCACAGCAGGCTCCCGGAAACGGGAGCCTGCTTTTTTTTGCTGAATAAACCGCTATCCGAAGTGCGTTGGCATTTCTCCACCAGTCGGTCTATGAAGCTCCACCCATGACCGCGCACGAGATCCGACCGAAGCAGCTCCGCGCGCTGCTGTTCCTGCTCGTGCTCGTGCCCCTCATCCCGATCGCGCTCATGGCGCGTTTCATGTCCGACGCGTTGAAAGGCGACCGCGTGGAAGCCATCGAGCACACGCAGCAATTCCACACGGAAGTGCTCGAAGGCGCATTGCGATCCGCGCCAGCGCTCGAAGGCACGCCCGCCGAACGCGCCGCCCGGCTGCACGCGCACATCCGGGAATTTGCCGAGCCCTCCGTCGCCATCCGCATCGTGGACGGCACCGGCCGCCTGCTCGCGGGCGATGATTCGCAAAAAGGTCAGCTCCTCGCGCAGGAGCGCGCCCCCGCCGGGCTGGAAGGACTGATCCAGCTTTTCCTCGCGAAGCCCGAGTTGATTGACGAGGCCGTCTCCGGCCAGCAGCGGATTTACATCGCGACCGGCGTGCTCGTGACCCTGCTCGTGCTCGCCATCGCCGTCACCGCTGCGATGGCCGTGAGCCGGCAGATCACCTTGCAGGAGTTGAAGAATACCTCCGTCGCCATCGTCGCGCACGAACTGCGCACGCCGCTCGCCTCCATGCGCTTGCTCGTGGACACGCTTCGTGAGGGGCGCTTTCGCAACGAGCACCAGCTCCGCGAATACCTCGATCTCATCGCCGGTGAAAATGAACGGTTGCGCCGCATCGCGGAAAATTTCCTCATCTTCTCGCGCCTCGACCGCGGTCAGCAGGCGCTCGACCTCGAACCGATCGCGCCGCACGCGGTCGCTGCGCAGGCCGTCGCGCCATTTTCCGTGCGCCTTGCCGCGCCGGGCTGCATCTTCACGATGGAAGTGCCGGAGGCGCTCCCGGAAATCCGCGCCGACCGCGAGGTGCTCGCGCAGGTGCTCGCGAACCTCCTCGACAACGCGCTCAAATACACGGGCGAGGAAAAGCGCATTGCACTCCGCGCTCGCACCGAGGGCCGCGCGCTTGCATTCACCGTGCAGGACAACGGCATCGGCATACCGCCCGATCAGCGTCGCGTGATTTTTCAGCCTTTCCATCAGGTGGACCAGCGGCTCTCGCGCACCCGCGAGGGCGCGGGTCTCGGCCTCGCCATCGTGCGGCGCATCGTGAAGGCGCACGGCGGCGAAATCACCGTTGCGGGCGAGCCAGGAAAGGGCAGCATCTTCACTGTGAAAATCCCCCTCGCGTGAACTCGAACGCCACCGTCCTCATCGTCGAAGACGACCCCGCGATGCTCCGCGGGCTGAAGGACAATTTTGAATTCGAAGGCTACAAGGTGGTCACCGCGACCGACGGCGATGCAGGCATCAAAGCCGCACTCGACGGACAGCCCGATCTCGTAATCCTCGACGTGATGCTCCCGAAGGTGAACGGCTACGAGGTGTGCCGCTTCATCCGCTCGGAAAAACTCACCATGCCCATCCTCATGCTCACCGCGAAGGGCCAGGAAAGCGACATCGTCCTCGGCCTCAAGCTCGGCGCGGACGACTACGTGACGAAGCCCTTTTCCATCAAGGAACTCCTCGCCCGCGCCGAGGTCCTGCTGCGCCGGCAAAAGCGCGGCACCTCGGAAATCTACACCTTCGACGACTGCCGCCTCGACTGCGACGCGCGCACTTTCACCCGCGCCGGAAAGGAGTTGCCGCTCTCGCCGAAGGAATTCGAACTGCTGCGCTTCCTCGCCAGCCGCCCCGGCCAGGCGCTCAGCCGCGACCTCATCATGAACTCCGTCTGGGGCTACGACGCCGCAGTCACGTCGCGCTCGATCGACCGCTTCGTGAACGCACTGCGCAACAAGATCGAAAAGAATCCCGCAAAGCCGCAGCATATCCGCACGGTGCGCGAGTTCGGGTATAAGTTCGAGCCGTAGCCGCGGACATCTCTCGAATGGAGCACGCGACTCGCGTGCTGTTTTTCGGCCACTGCCCGCAAACACCTCCTTGATCCTCAGCAACACACCGGAGCCGCAAGCATTCAGCCCTGCGCGTGTTTCCCTCGTCTCTGAAGTGGCCGCAGTCAGGACTCGGGTCGGATGCTTCACCCGGGATGCATCTTCGTTTTCTCTCGTCCGGAGTTTCACCTTGCCGCGCACCGTGCGCGCTTTAAGTATCTCTCCACGTCATGAGCACCACCACACCGGCCGCCTACGACTCGAAAATCGAGGGCAACATCATCTTCACCAAGGCGGACGCCGCCATCAATTGGATGCGCAAAAATTCGCTCTGGCCGATGCCGATGGGCCTCGCGTGCTGCGCCATCGAGCTGATGGCCACCGGCGCCTCGCGCTACGACATCTCGCGTTTCGGCGCGGAGGTCATGCGTTTTTCCCCGCGGCAGAGCGACGTGATGATCGTCGCCGGCACCGTCACGTATAAAATGGCGCTCGCCGTGAAACGCATCTGGGACCAGATGCCCGAGCCGAAGTGGTGCATCGCGATGGGCGCGTGCGCGAGCAGCGGCGGCATGTATCGCAGCTACGCCGTGCTGCAGGGCATCGACACGCTCATCCCCGTGGACGTTTACATCTCCGGCTGCCCGCCGCGTCCCGAAGCGCTCATCGAGGGCCTGCTCCGCCTCCAGCGCAAAATCGAAGGCGAGCATTCCTTCCTCGCGCAAAAGCCCGAACTCGTCGCCGCGCTCCGCAACTAAACCCGCAGCCGCCGACTGAAGGAGGCGGGCAAACTTTTTCTCTCGCACATGGCCACCAAACTCGAAGTCCCCGCAACCGCACTGAAGGACGCCGCGACGCTCGCCGCAAAGTTCACGCTGATCTCGCAAAAGCAATTCCGCGGCGAACTCACGCTCGTGGTGAAGCGCGAGCAGTTCCACGACATCGCCGCCTTCCTCCGCGACACACTCGGCTACACTTATCTCATCGACATCAGCAGCGTGGATCACTTCGGCGAAGAGCCGCGCTACGAGATGGTCTATGAGCTGCAAAATTTCGAGCGCACCGATCACCTCCGCCTGAAATACACCGTGAGCGAGGACGACAGCACCGCGCCGAGCGTGATCGATCTGTGGGCCACCGCCGACTGGCACGAGCGCGAAGTGTGGGACATGATGGGCATCAAATTCACCGGCCACCCCGACCTGCGCCGCATCCTCATGTGGGAAGGCTACCC
>JBDSAR010000367.1:0-2440 GCA_039922035.1 Chthoniobacteraceae bacterium | reverse complement strand
CTTTTCCGCCTGTCCCTCCTCGCGCTGCTGAGCGCCACTTTCGCCAGCGCCGCCGATTTTCCGCAGCCATTCAACACCGAGAAAGACATGAGCATCCCGCTCATGCCCGCGGAGGAGGCGGCGGCGAAATTCCAAGTCCCGCCAGGATTCAAGGTGAGCGTCTTTGCGTCGGAGCCGGATGTGCAAAATCCCATCGCGATGTCGTGGGATGCGCGCGGTCGGCTGTGGGTCGCGGAGAACTACACGTATGCCGAGCGGCCCACGCGTTTCGAGTTGGGGCTGCGCGATCGCATCGTGATCTTCGACGGCACGAACACCGGGCATTTTACGAAGCGCACCGTTTTCACCGACGACGTGCAGATGCTCACGAGCCTCGAAGTCGGGCACGGCGGCGTGTGGCTGATGTGCCCGCCGCAACTGCTCTTCATCCCCGACCGCAACGGCGACGACAAACCCGACGGCCCCGCCGAGGTGATGCTCGACGGCTTCACACCGCCGCAGGACAACTACCACAACGTCGCCAATGGCCTGCGCTTCGGCCCCGACGGCTGGCTCTACGGGCGCTGCGGTGCATCGGCTCCCGGCGATGTCGGCGCGCCCGGCACGCCCGCGGCGGAGCGCATCCCGCTGCGCGGAACGATGTGGCGCTTTCATCCGAAGACACACGTCTTCGAAGCGCTGAGCAGCGGCACGACGAACCCGTGGGGGCACGACTGGAATGAGATGGGCGAGCTGTTTTTCACCAACACGGTGAACGGGCACCTCTGGCATGGCATCACCGGCGCGCACTACGTCCGCCCGCACACGATCGATCCGAACCCGCACGCCTACGCGCAGATCGATCAGCACGCGGACCACTGGCACTTCGACACCGCGCAGGATTGGACAAAGTCGCGCAACGGCGCGGCGAACGCGCTCGGCGGCGGCCATGCGCACATCGGCATGATGTTCTACCTCGGCGACAACTGGCCGGCGGAATATCGCGACCATCTTTTCACCTGGAACATGCACGGGCGGCGCGCGAACCAGGAAATCATCGAGCGTCAGGGCAGCGGCTACGTCGGCAAACACGGTACGGACATTTTGCTCGCGGAGGACAAATGGTTCCGCGGACTCGAACTCGGCTACGGGCCGGATGGCGGCGTCTTCGCGCTCGACTGGAGCGACACCGGCGAATGCCACGACAGCACGGGCGTCGTCCGCACGACGGGACGCATTTTCAAAATCACGCACGGCGAGCCGAAGCGTGTGGAGCCGTTCGATCTCACAAAGCTCAGCTCGCGCGAACTCGTGAAGATGCACACGCATGCGAACGAGTGGTTCGTCCGTCAGGCGCGGCTCGAACTGACCTCGCGCGCGGAGTCAGGCCGCGGACTCGAAACCTCGAAGGAGCAGCTCCGCGAGGTGTTCGAGAAGGACACGGACACCGTGCATCAGCTCCGCGCGCTGTGGTCGCTCCACGCCATCGGCGCAGCGGACGAGGCGTTCCTCACCGCACAGCTCGGCCACGCGAACGAGCACGTCCGCACATGGGCCATCCGCCTGCTCTCGGACCACTGGCCGCTCGATACGTGCATGAGCGAGCGTCCGCCGAATGCAGTCCCCACTCCCGGCGCAACCCCAGCGGGAGTCCCGCCGACCCCGTCACTTCTCACGCCCAGCGAGGAACTGCGCGGGACTTTGGAAAAGATCGCAAAGTCCGACTCCTCCGGCCTCGTCCGCCTCGCGCTTGCATCCATGCTCCAGCGCTTACCGCCGAGGCAGCGTCTCCTCATCGGTGCCCGCCTGTTCGAGCACGCAGAAGATGCGAACGACCACAATCTGCCGCTCATGATTTGGTATGGCCTGATCCCGAATGTGCGCCTGCATCCCGGCGGCCTCGCCGGTTTCGCCGCCACATGCGAACTGCCCCTCACGCGCCGCTTCATCGCGCGGAGTCTCGTCGAGGACATCGAGAAAAATCCCGCTCCGGTGAATTCGCTGCTCCTCGCCGCAGAGAAGAAGGGCGCGGCATTTCAATCCGATATCCTTACGGGCCTTGCGGAGGGCATGAGCGGCTGGCGCAAAGCGACGAAGCCCCAGGCGTGGGACGTCCTCGCACCCTTGTTCGAGAAGTCCGGCGACGAGGCGCTGCGCGGACGCGTGCGCGAACTCAGCGTGCTCTTCGGCGACGGGCGGGCGCTGGATGAGGTGAAGCAGATCGCGCTCGACGGGAAAGCCGAGATGGGTGCGCGCAAGGCGGCGCTGCAGACACTCATCGAGAGCAATCCGCCGGACCTCCGGAGCGTGTGCGAGAAGCTGCTCGGCACGCGCTTTCTCAACGCGGTCGCCGTGCGCGGGCTCTCGCGTTTCGACGATCCGGCGATCGGTGAGCAGCTCGCGAAGAGCTACCGCAATTTTCACGGCTCCGAGCGCAGCGCGGTGATGGAGACGCTCGTTT
>JBDSAR010000366.1:0-4586 GCA_039922035.1 Chthoniobacteraceae bacterium | reverse complement strand
GGGCCCGCGAATTTTGCCACCGACGCTGCGACCTATTTCGCGCGGGCGAACGATGAAATCCTCGTCGTCGTGATGGCCGAGACCGCGGAAGCCGTCGCGAACATTGACGACATTCTTAGCGTGCCCGGCATTGATGCCGTCTTCGTCGGTCCGAACGATCTCCACGCCTCACTCGGCGTCGCACCTGCGTTCGACAGCGACCTGCCCGCGTTCAACGACGCGCTCGCACGCATCCTCGCGAGTGCAAAAAAGCACGGCGTCGCACCCGGCATTCACGTCGCCGACGCCGCACAGGCAAAGCGCCGCATCGCGGAGGGCTGGCAGTTCGTCGCCATCACGAGCGAGGTCGGCATGATGCTCGGCAAGGCTGCGGAGATCGTGAAAGAACTCGGCCTCGGAACGGGGGCCGCGGCCGTGAAATACTAACGACACTTTTCCACATGCCACAGACTTCCGCACACCGCCCGCGCATCGTCGTCCTCGACGGCCACACGCTGAATCCCGGCGATCTCGACTGGCACGCAATCGAGGCGCTCGGCGACCTCACCGTTCACGCACGCACTGCCTCCGCGGAGATCATCGCGCGTGCTGCCGGCGCAGAGATCCTTCTCACGAACAAGACCCCGATCACCGCAGAGACGATCGCCGCGCTGCCTGCGCTCCGTTTCATCGGCATACTCGCCACGGGCTTCAATGTGGTGGACACGACAGCCGCTGCCGCGCGCGGCATCCCCGTCTGCAATGTGCCCGGTTACGGGACGGCCTCCGTCGCGCAGCACGTCTTCGCGCTGCTGCTCGAACTCACGCAGCGCACCGGCCATCACGCACAGACGGTGCGCGAAGGCCGCTGGAGTGCATGCCCGGATTTTTGCTACTGGGATTTTCCGCTCGTCGAACTCGCCAGTCGCACGCTCGGCATCGTCGGCTACGGCAGCATCGGCGAGGCCGTCGCGCGGATCGGGATGGCATTTGGGATGAAAATCATCGCCAGCGCGCGCCGCCCGCGCAGCGTGGATGACGTGCAATTTTTCCCCACGGATGAAGTCTTCCGCCGCGCCGATGCCGTCACGCTGCACTGTCCGCTCACCGAGGAGACGCGCGGCCTCGTGAATGCGGCCCGCATCTCGACGATGAAGCCCGGCGCATTTCTCATCAACACGGGACGCGGTCCGCTCGTCGTCGAGCAGGAACTTGCCGACGCGCTCAACTCAGGACGCATCGCCGGTGCCGCGCTCGACGTGCTTTCAGTCGAGCCGCCGCAGAATGGCAACCCGCTTTTCAATGCGAAGAACTGCATCATCACTCCGCACATCGCATGGGCCACGCATTCCTCGCGGGCCCGCCTCATGGAGACGGTCGCTGAAAACATTCGCGCATTCATCGCCGGCAAACCGCAGAACGTGGTGAACGATGCGAAGTGAGTTTCAGCGCATCGCCCGCCGCTGAGCTTCGGCACCAATCCCGGAATGCGGAAGCGCCTCATAGCCTGTGTAAAAAGTCACGGCACTGGCCACCCGAACCGTGGCGCGTCTGGAAGCCCGCAGGAAAAAGGGAGCGCACGCTTCCAGCGTGCCGCGTGCGGCATCCCTGCCGGACGCAGGGCGAAGGCGGTGGATCTGCCGGATCTCGCCGAAGCAATACCAATCGCAGTCCCGCAGCCCGGTGCATCTTTCCGGCAGGATGCCGGAAAGGACACGCTGGAAGCGTGTGCTCCCGTTTTTCTGCGTGCTGCGTCCGGCTTCCGTGAACCGCTTGCCGCGCTGATTGTAAAATGCGGACTTTTTTACAGTCTCTCAGGCATGGCCATCCACGGCTTTGCGAAGCGCATCGGAGCGCGCCTTGAGTTCGGGGGAAAGATCGCCGGGCAGCCGCTTCAGATCGTAGTCGCGGAGAAAGGTGGCACGCGCCGGATTTTTTTGGGAGGCTGCGAGAGCCAGGTGGATGAGCGGATGGGCGGGATCGAGCGAGTAGGCGCGTTCGAGAACGGATGGCGATGCCCCGGCGGTGATGAGCGCATCGGCTGCCTTACGGAAGGTCGTTTTCAAGCCAGGCTGCACGGGCTTCTCCGGGCCGTGCGTGAGGTGATGCCGGGCGATGTCGCCGTACCGGCTGGCATCGTTCGCGAACGAGGCGGTGACTTCCGCCATGCAGAGGCGCCAGTCGCCGGCACGCAGGTCGGCAAGTTCGCCATCCGCATTCAGCGTGCGCGCGGCGAGCATGCGCAGAAACTGCGGAAACCACGCAGGTGCGGGCAGTGTCGTGCCAAGGATTTCCCAGACGCGCGCGGTCCTGTCGTCCGATGCGGTGAGAATGCGCGCTCCGTCCGGGCTGAATTGCGCGCTCCGGACACGGGCTGCGTGACCGGAAAGCGTCGCGATGATCCTTCCGGTGGCGGCGTCCCAGATGCGGGCGGTCTTGTCGTCCGATGCGGTGACGACGCGCGCACCGTCCGGGCTGAACTGCGCACTCCAGACGGCGCCATCGTGACCTGAAAGCGTGGTGATCGCCTTTCTGCTCGCAGCATCCCAAATGCACGCGGTCTTGTCATCGGATGCCGTCACGATGCGCAAACCGTCGGCGTCGAACTGCGCGCTCCGCACGGAGTCCTGATGCCCGGAAAGTGCCGCGATCGGTTTGCCTGAGGCCAGGTCCCAGATGCGGGCGGTTTTGTCGGACGATGCGGTGATGACGCGTGAGCCATCCGGGTGAAATTGTGCGCCCCAGACTGACTTCTGATGGCCCGTGAGCCGGACGATCGGCTCCCCGGCGGTGGCGTCCCAGACGCAGGCAGTGTTGTCCGAGGAAGCGGTGACAATGCGCGTTCCATCCGGGCTGAATTGCGCGCTCCACACGGAGTCTTCGTGATCGGAAAGTGTCGCGAGTCGTTTCGCGGAAGTGGCATCCCAGATCCATGCGGCCTTGTCGTGACACGCGGTGACGATGCGGGTGCCGTCCGGGCTGAACTGTGCGCCCAGGACGGAATCCGGATCGTGCGAAAGCGTGGCGACAGCCGTGCCAGTGCATGCGTTCCAGATGCGCGCGGTCCTGTCCGCGGAAGCGGTGACGATGCGAGTGCCGTCCGGGCTGAATCGCGCGCTTCGCACGGAGTCCTGGTGCCCGGAGAATGTCGCCGCGGATCTCGCGCTGCACGTGTCCCAGATCCGCGCGGTGTCATCGGATGACGCGGTGACCATGCGCGATCCATCGGGGCTGAATTGCGCGCGCCAGACCGCGGCTCCATGGCCTGAAAAAGTGGTGATCAATTTTCCTGTCGCCGCATCCCAGATGCACGCGGTGCCATCGGACGAAGCGGTGACGATCCGCAGGCCGTCGGGGCTGAACTGCGCATGGCTCACCGCGCGCTGGTGTCCCGCGAGCGTGGCGATTTCCTTTCCCGATACGGCGTCCCAGACGCGTGCCGTGCTGTCCGCGGACGCGGTGACAATGCGCGTTCCATCCGGGCTGAATTGCGCCCACAGCACGGAGTCCGTGTGGCCTGCGAGTGTGCTCAGGAGCCGCTCGGCGGAAGCATTCCAGATGCACGCGGTCTTGTCGTACGATGCGGTGACGATGCGCGTGCCATCCGGGCTGAACTGCGCGTTCCAGACCGCGCCCTGATGGCCCGAAAGTGTGCCGAGCTGCCTGCCGGTGGCGGCATTCCAGATCATCGCGGCATTGTCCGAGGAAGCGGTGACGATGCGCGTGCCGTCGGGGCTGAACTGCGCGCTGCGGACGGCCTCCTTGTGACCGGAAATAGTCGCGACCGCGCCGCCGGTGGCGGTGTCCCACACGCGCGCGGCGGTGTCCTCCGAGACGGTGACGATGCGTGTTCCATCCGGGCTGAATTGCGCACCGCTGATGGCACGCTCATGACCGGTGAGGGTGGCGCGGAGTTTGCCGTCGGCTGCATTCCATATCCGCGCAGTGCCGTCCGCGGATGCGGTGACAATGAGCGAGCCGTCCGGGCTGAACTGCGCATGGCTGACGGCACGCCCGTGGCCCGCGAGAGTCGCGATGTTTTCGCCGGTGAGGGCGTCCCAAACGCGGGCTGTGTTGTCGTACGAGGCGGTGACGACGCGCATTCCGTCGGGGCTGAATTGCGCGCTCCACACAGCGCCCGCGTGATCGAGGATTGCGATCGGTGAGTGGAGATCCGCGGAGTTCAGTAGCGCGACCGCCTGCTCGGCGGCGAACGGCGACTCCGGAGCGTATTCGCAGGCACGGGCCAGATGCGCGAGGGCATCGCGCCAGAGCCCGCGTGCTGCCAGATCGCGAGCGGTCCTGCAGTCCGACTGCGCCGCGCCCGCGAGCAGTCGGAGCGCGCGTTCGTAGCGGGCCTGGAGGTCGGGGCTGGGCGAATCATCTGGCATGGGAATCGGAAGTGCGGAACGTCGTGCCTTGCGATCGTCACGGAGCGACGCGCGGTTTCTTTTCGGCCTTCAGTTCACTGCGCACAGCCTCCAGATTGTTGCGGGCCGATAGCAGGACGTTCGCGAGGTTCTCGGAAAGCTTCTCCGCCTTGTCAATGGACTCAAGAATCCCGACCGCATCGGCATAGTTCTTCTCCGCATTTGGGAGATCGCGCT
>JBDSAR010000365.1:0-2174 GCA_039922035.1 Chthoniobacteraceae bacterium | reverse complement strand
CCGAGCGCGTCACCACCGATCTGGCCCGCTCGGAAGCCGTGCTCGCGCAGGCCCGGTTGACTCAGAAACGTGCATCCGAATTGCTGGCGACGAAGATCAGTTCGCGAGAGGACTTTGACAAAGCGGTCGAGGCGCTGCATGTGGCCGAGGCCGATCTGAAACGCTCCAACGCCGCCATCGCCGAGGCGCAGGGCCAGGTCGTCATGGCGGAGAAAAATCTCCTCTATCGCAAAGAGCAGCTCGCCTTCACCGAGATCCACGCGCCATACGATGGAGTCATCATCCGCCGCGACCGGGATCCTGGCGACGTGCTCGTGCCGGGCGCGTCGCTCATGCAGATCATCTCCCTCGGCGAAATCTGGGTCAGCGCCTGGGTGGATGAAACCGCCATGCCCACGCTCGCCGCCGGGCAGAAGGCGCGGATCGTTTTCCGCTCCGAGCCGGGCCGCAGCTATCCCGGCGCGGTGTCGCGTCTCGGGCGTGAGGCTGACCGCGAGACGCGCGAATTTCTCGTCGATGTCCGCGTCACGGAAATGCCGAAGAACTGGACCATCGGCCAGCGCGCCGAAGCCTTCATCGAGATCGGACGCGAGGCCGATGCGCTGCTGCTGCCGTCTGCATTTTTGGTGCGCAAGCAAGGCCGTGCGGGAGTTTTCGTGAACCAAAACGGCCACGCACATTGGCAGGAGATCACACTCGGATTGACCGGCAGCGGACAGGTGGCCGTGGCGAAGGGCCTGGATGCCGGAGCCACCGTGCTGCGTCCGCCCGACGGCCAAAAAAATCCACTCAACGAAGGACAGCGAATCGCCCTGCCATGAATCTCGCCGTCCGCGATGTCCGCCACAATGCGGGCCGCTTCGCCTTCACCACCGTAGGCGTCGGCCTGCTGCTCATGATCGTCATGGGCATGGGCGGCATTTATCGCGGCCTCATTTACGAGGCCACGCTGCTCGTGGATCGCGTGGGTGCCGACCTCTGGGTCGTGCAGGGCAGCACGCGCGGACCTTTCGCGGAAATCTCCCGCATTCCGGCCAATCTCGAAGACCGTGTGCTCGCCGTGCCGGGTGTGGCCCGCGCGCGCCGCTTCGTCTCGCACACCATTCAACGCGAACATCAGGGGAAGCTCTTGCGCATGGTCGTGCAAGGGCTCGCCTGGCCCGATGACAAGGGCCACTGGGTGCCTCTTGTCGCCGGTCGCGCACTGAGGCAGGCGCACTATGAAATAATCGCGGATCAATCGCTTCGTCTGCCGCTGGGCGAAAAGATCAAGCTCGGCAAGGATGTCTATGAAGTCGTCGGCCAGACGCGCGGCCTCGTCGGTTCCAGCGGCGACGGCCTCGCCTTCTTCACCGTCAGCGATGCAATCGCGATCCAGTTTGACGTGCCCGGCGAAGCCATGCGTTTGGAACGAGCCGCCCGGCGTGCCCGCGTGGAAGCCATAGATCTCGGCCGGCTCCAGCCCTTGCTGCTGGATCGCGCCGCCGGTTTGAACCGCGGCATCCCTGCGCTCGCCACGCCGCAGGTCAGCGCCGTGCTCGTCAGTCTCCAGCCCGGTGCGGATGAAGCCGCCGTGCGCAGCATCCTCCGCACCTGGCCCGACATCACCGTCTATTCCACGCAGGAGCAAAAGGATCTGCTGCTCGCCGGCATGGTGGATAAAGCGCGCCGCCAACTCGGCCTCTTCCGTGCGCTGCTCATCATCATCTCCACCATCATCATCGCGCTCATTATCTACACCCTCACGCTCGACAAGATCCGCGACATCGCCCTGCTCAAACTCATCGGCGCACGCAACACCGTCATCGGCGGACTCATCCTCCAGCAGGCGCTACTCATGGGTGCGTGCGGCTTCGGCATCGCGTGGTGGATTGGCCTGTATCTCTTTCCCTATTTCCCGCGGCTCGTGCTCATCGAGAATGCCGACCTCGTTTCCCTCGGCCTCATCGTCGTCGTAATCTCCACCCTCGCCAGTCTCCTCGGCATCTGGAAAGCCCTGCGCGTGGAGCCCAACACCGTCCTCGCCGTATGAACGCTCCCGTCGAGGAGAAGCCCGCGATCGAGGTCAGCCACCTGCGCAAAGTCTATGGCCGCGGGCACACCGAAGTCGTCGCCATCCGCGATGCGACGCTGCAAATCGCGCGCGGTGAGATCGTCGGCATGCTCGGCCCCAG
>JBDSAR010000364.1:0-11433 GCA_039922035.1 Chthoniobacteraceae bacterium | reverse complement strand
TTCGCCGCCGCGACAAATGCGAGCGCGATGCCCGTGTTGCCGGACGTCGGCTCAATGATCGTCGTGTCCTTGTTCAAAATGCCACGCTTCTCCGCGTCCTCGATCATCGCCGCGCCGATGCGGTCCTTCACCGAGCCGAGCGGATTGAAGAACTCGCACTTGAGCGCGATGGTCGTGCTCAGGTCCACGCCCTCGGAAGCGGGGATGCGGTTGAGTTTCACCAGCGGCGTGCGGCCGACGGTCTCGATGATGTTGTTGTAGATGTTGCCCATAAATTCGGAGGAGTTGGTGTGAAAGGAGTGCCGTTTCTAGCGGCGCACGCGCAGAGCGGCAAGGCGCGAGTTTTTCCGGACCAGTGACGATTACTTTGCGTCTCCTGCGGCACTCCAAATCCCAAAATGCCGCAGCGCTTCGACGACTCCCGCGCTGGCCGCGCCTTGCGCGAGGTAGCCGCCGGCGGTGCGCACGGTGAGCTTCACTTCCTCGCACGAGTTCGACGGGCAGGTGACCCACCTGGCGAAGCTGCCGTCGAGCATCGGGATGTCGTTGTGATGATCGCCCGCGGCGAAGATGGCGTCGTGCGGGATGCCGAGCATGCGGGCGAGTTCGCCGAGCGCGGTGCCCTTGCTGTAGGCCTCGTGGCAGAAGCGGATGTAGATCGTGTTGCGCTGGTAGCTGAAGACGGGCATCCGCGCGCGCAGCCTGTCGAGGAAGTCGCACAGCCGGTCCATGTCCTCGCCGGTCGCGGTGACGGCACCGATGAAGCGGCCTTTGTCGAAGAGCGTCTGCACGCCCTCAAAGCGTTCGAGAAACGCGAGCACCTCCGCGAGCAGCGGCCCGGCGAGCCGGAACATCTCATCGTGAGCCACCACGCCGCGCTCATTCCAATCGCCGAATGGCTTCCACATGCCGTCGCCCTCGCGGTGGTAAATGTCGCGCTCCTCGACGATCGCGTAGTCGGGCTGGATGGGCAGGGCAAACTCGCGCTTCAGCCCATCGTCCATGTGCCACAGCGTGCGGCCCGTGTTCACCGCCCACTTCACGCCTGCGGCGCGGAGGTCGTGCAGCGCGGCGATCATTTCGGGCACGACGGAGGGTTTCGCGTCGTGGTTGATAATGGTGCCGTCAAAGTCGGTGCTCAGGAGCTGAATCACGGGCCGCGGACGATAGGAGCTTGCGTTGCGAATGCAACGGGCAAACCTTTGCACTATGAAAAGCGCCTACGAACTCGCCATGGAACGCCTCGAAAAACAGTCGCCCACCGCGAAGCTGACCGAGGCGCAGAAGGCGCAGATCACCGAACTGGAATCGCTCAACAAAGCGAAGAGGGCGGAGAAGGAACTTTTCCTGCAGGGCGAAATCGAAAAGGCGGTCGCGAAGGGCGACTACGAGGCGATCGATCAGCTCCAGAAACAGCTCAAGCACGAGTTGCAAAAGCTCGACGAGGACTTGGAGAAGAAGAAGGACAAGGCTCGCGGCGGGAAGAAGTAAGCGGGCTCACTTCACCGGCTTCGGCACCCAGATCGGCTCGCTGAGGAGAAACGGCGAGGCCACTCCCTTGCGATAGGCTTCGAGCGCGCCGGGCGAGGAATTCACGCGCAGGTCGCTGTATGTGCCCGCGTTTTCCTTCGTGGATTCGTCCACCTCGTCGGCGCTGTTCTGCCAGCGCTCATGCCAGAAGACGGCCGCCTTCAGCCGCGGGAATTTCGTCTCGTCGGACATGATCCGGAATCCGTCACGAATCCATGCGCCCTTGTCGCCGACCTTCGGGAATTCGCCGACTCCCCATTCGCAAAGCATGATGGGCTTCGTCGGATCGAGCAGTGTGAGTTCCTTGTACGGCCAGTCTATGAGATCGAAAAACGGCGCCCACTCATGATCGCTCACAAACTGGATGCCGTAGAGGCTGAAGCCCATCCAGTCCACGTAGTCCGCGCCGGGGTAGTATTGCGCCGCGAGATTCCACACGTCGTTCGGCATGGAAAAATCCATCGTGTGAAAAACCCAGATCACGTTGTCCGCGCCGCGCGCACGCACCCGATCCACGACATGCCTCCACGCCTGCTTGAAAATCTCCGGCCCTTCGTAGCGCGGCGGGTCCGTGCCAAGGATCACTTTTCCTCCGCCGTAATGATCACCGCTCCACGGAAACCACGCGCCGTTCATCTCGTTGCAAAATGAAACCATGATCGGCGCGGCGTGCTCCTTCGCCGCATCGGCCCAGCGATCGATGTACGCATCGTGCTCCCCGGCGATGATACGGCGCAGCGAGTATTTGTCCGGCCCCACGCCCTCCTTGTACGGGCGATCCCACGGCGACCAGAAGACGAGAGGAATCGAGTTATGACGCGCGATGATCTTCAGGTTCGCCGTCGGAAAACTCTGCTCTCCCCAGTACGATGACGACGCGAGAATCGCCTGATGCTTCCCCGCCAGCCCCTCGAACGCCTCGATTTTTTCCAGCGTCACATCATCCTCCCGGTCGCCGAAATCAGCGTATGCCCCCATGTAGATGCCGTGCGCCGGCACCGCGAGACGCGACTGTTTTGCCTGCGCCGCGATCTCCGCTGCACTCGGTGGCTGCGGCGCCGGCGGCCGGTCACACCCCGCAAGCAGGAGCAGCAGACCGACGAACAGCGCGGATCTCGGGAGCATCATTTTCATGGTGTCGTTCCGACCGTCGCAGTGCGGTCCAGCTTTCCCCAGCCGACCAGTGCGCCCTTCATAATCCGGAAGATGGATTTCCAAACGACCCAGGCGAGCAGCCAGCGATACACGAAGCGCATCGGGATGATTAGCAGCGCGCGCGCGATCGGCTCCTCCTCCATCCAGCAGGCCAGTGCGGCCAGCACGAGATCCAGCGCGAGGAAAACCGCGAAGTAATGCCAGATGCCCATCGCACTTCCCGTGACGATGGAAAAGACGAGCACAAGATCCACCAGCGGCACAAGCGCCACGAGGAGCACCTGAAAGAACCAGATGCCCGGCAGGCTGAACCATCCGAGTGCGCGGTAGCGTGGGTTGAACGTCATGTCGCGGTGCTTCCAGAGGCACTGCATCGTGCCGAAGCACCAGCGGAAGCGCTGCTTTGCCAGCCCGCGCCAGGTCTCCGGCGCCTCGGTCCACGCCACGGCTTCCGGCGAATAATCCATCCGGTAGCCGAGCCGGTGAAACGTGAGCGTGAGGTCCGTATCCTCCGCGAGCGTGTCGTGACTGAAGCCACCCGCCTCATCGAGCGCGCTGCGACGGATCGCGCTCACCGCGCCGGGCACGACGGTGATGCAGTTCCACTCGCTGTACGCGCGGCGGTCGAGATTGAAGCCGCACACGTATTCGAGGCACTGGCAGTGCGTGACGAAATTCCGCCGGTTCCCCACCCTCGCGTGGCCGGAAACCGCGGCCACCTTTGGATCATCCAGCCGCTCGACGAGCGCGCGGATCGTCTGCCGTTCGAAATGCGTATCCGCATCGAGAAACACGAGCACCTCGTGCTTCGCATGTGCGATGGCATTGCCGAGCGCAGTGGATTTTCCCGCGTTCGCCTGCTGCACCAGTTTCACGCGCGGCTGCGCTTTCATGAAACGCAACACCGCCTCCGCCGTGTCATCCTTCGAGCCGTCGTCCACCACGATGAACTCGATCTCGCCGGGGTAATCCGTGTCCACCACGGCGCGCAGCGTATTCTCGATCACCTTGCCCTCATTGTAGGCCGCGATCAGCACGCTCACCGCCGGGGCTCGCGCCACAAATGCCGGATCCGGCTCCGCCTTCGTGCGCGCGTGATGCCGGCTCGCGAGCCCGATCACGAGCAGCGTGCGCGCGACCGTGAGCACCGTGGCGGCGATCATGAATGCCCAGAAAAATTCCACCGTCCTGCGGCTGATCGGGAACGCCGTGCTCGACACCATGCGCCAGAATCCCCACTCGGTGCTCGCGCTCACCAGCGGCATCAGTTCGTCGCGGGGAATGTTCAGCAGCTCACCGATCGGCACGATCTCGTCACCCCGCGCCTGCAGCCAATCAATGATCTTCGGAAGCGCCTCCACCGTCTGTGAGCGATCCCCTCCCGCGTCATGCAGGAGGACAATGTTCCCGTCCTTCCGCTGATCCTTCACGCGCTGCAAAATCACATTCGCGCCCGGTCGCGACCAGTCCTGCGGGTCCACCTTTTCCAGCACGACCGTGTAACCCATCTCGTCGCTCTCCGCAAATTTCAGCGGAACGAGTTCCTCCAGCCGGCTCGGCGTCGAGTCCGCATTGTACGGCGGACGAAACAGCGTGGTGCTGCGTCCGGTGAGACTTTCGATCAGCCGCTCCGTGGCATCGAGTTCCAGCCTCATGCGTGTCCGCGAGACCTTTGCCAGATTCGCATGGGTGTAGGTATGGTTCCCAATTTCGTGCCCCTCGGCGACGATGCGCTGGACGAGCCCCGGATTGAATTCCCCGTTGTTTCCCACGATGAAGAACGCCGCCTTCACCCCGCGCGCCTTCAGCACATCGAGAATCTTCGGCGTCCACACCGGATCGGGACCGTCGTCAAAAGTGATGCTCACCTTGTGCGGCTCCGTTCCACCCTGATGGTAGAGCACGGGGAACGTCGGGAAATCCGTGTAGTGCGCGCGCATCTGCCCGTCCGCATCCATGCTCACCTTCCTCGTCCCATCATCCATCGAGTCATTCACCGACACGATCTCGCCCCGCCCGATGTGTGTCACCGTCGCATCCGCACGCATCCTGCCGAGTGCGGCCAGCGCCTTCCCGCCCGGCACATTCTTCATTTCGAGCACATCCCAAATTTGCGGATCCTCACTCCCGAGCCGGTTCACCCCGATCCCTCCGAGCTTTGTCGCCCGCACCATCCGCACCTGGTTGTAAAAGCTCACCGCATCGAGAAACGTCACCGAGTGCTCCCCGTTCGGCTCGGAGTAATTGTAGCGCCCGTTGTATTCCGGCGGGCCGACCGGAACGCCGCTTGCACGGTCCACCCCCGCGTAGCTCGCACGGCTCATCGCATCGCGAAAGGTGATCGTCTCAGCCCGATTTTCCTTCCGGTTCCAGTCGTATGCAAATGCGCCGAGCACCGCGATCCACTGATCGTTGTCGCCGTAGTTTTCCACCACCTGCAGCCAGCCCTCGAACCATTCGCGCGAGGCAATCGGCCCAGGCGCATCGCTGTCCGAGTTCTCATCATACATCAGCGCCACGAAGCGATCCGTCTCATCGGAGAGCGATTCGAGGTCGAGCGAATCGAGCTGATCCCCGAGGGAAACGCAGAGCCATATCTCGCGTCCCGCCTTGTGCAGCGCCGCCCCGATCTCGGTGAGCAGCGCGGTGAATTCCTCGCGATAGGCGGGATCGATCTGATCGAATTCAATCATCACGCCCGCGACTTTCAGTTCGGCAAGTTTCGCGGCAAGTTCGCGCACAAAGCGCGCGCGATTTTCCGCCGGCCCGCGTGCCAGATTTTCCACCGCCTCCGGCTGCCACTGGTCGCCCTGCATGTTGCGCAGCACGGGGATCACCGCGATGCCGCGCGCCGTGCAGTATTCCACCAGTGCCGGATCGCCCGCCGAAACCAGCCGCCCCTCCGCCCCCACCACCGAAAGCCATTCCGGCGCGAGATGCGTGAGCTGCCCGGCATGTTCATTCAGCGAGGCGAGCGCATTCGGGTCGTTGTCGGAATAAAACCCGAGCCGCACCTCACCCGCCGGGCGCACCGGCGTCTTCCCGGTCACCGCGCGCATCTGCGCGATCCGCGCCTGCACGCTCCGCGATTTGTCGAGGTAGGACTTCCATTTGTCCGCATTGCGATTCGGCGCAGTCTCGGGATGGATCGCGATGTCCGTCTTGAGTTGCCCCTTCAGTTCCCGCACGGACGCCGGCAGCCGCAGCGCGGGATGAATCCACACCGACCACACCGTCAGCACGATCCCCGCGAGCAGCACCAGCAGGCCGAGCACGATCGCCAGTCGCATCCGCGGCCATCGCCGCCCATTGGGATCGAGAAAAACGAAACTACCGCGCTTGGGCATTCGCCGTCCTTCCGCCTTGCGGCGTCCCTTGCGTCCACTTCATCAATTGGGTGCGCGCAGAAAATGCGCTGCGCATCAGAGTCATGCTGTCCGGTGACATTGTCGCCCCATCCTACGTCGGCAGCGGCCATTCGCAAGCACGGCGCAGACTCAGGGCCTCTCGACTTCGTGCCCGCCCTGGGATTTTTGAGAAACTTGACATCCCGCGCGAGCCTCCCCGCTTCGGCATGAGGTCCATCTCTCTCCCTCAGCGTTGACGCCTGATCTCCGCCCGCTACCGTCCGCGCGCATGGCGAGCCACCCCAGTTTTGAGACGTTTCAGGCGGAACTGAACCGCCTCACCGGCCTCTTCGAGAAGAACCTCACGCACTACAAAAAGCCCGGCTACGACGAGGCGAGCCTGCGGCAGGAATTCCTAAACCCGCTCTTTGCCGCACTCGGCTGGGACGTGGAAAACAAGGCCGGCCACATCCCGCAGAAGCGCGAGGTGGAGGTGGAAAGCCGCACCCACATCGGCGGACGACAAAAGCGCGCCGATTACCTCTTCCGCACCGAGGGCATCGAGCGCTTCGTGTGCGAGGCGAAGAAACCCGCGGTTTCTCTCGAAGCAAAGGAGGCATTCCAGGCCAAACGCTACGGCTACAACATGCGCCTCCCAATCGCGGTGCTCACGGATTTCGAGGAGATGAAAATCTTCATCGTCAACGGCAGGCCCTACCTCGGCGAGCCGCAGACCGGCGAATGGAAGACCTGGCACTTCAAGCAATACGCCCTCGTCGCCGAGGAAATGTGGAACCTCCTCTCGCGGGAAAAGGTCGCCGCCGGTGCCATCGAGCAGGAACTCGACAAGCTCCCGAAGAAGAGACCCGCCGGCAAGGGCAAGGCGAAGCAGCAGTGGCTCATCAAGCCCGACCGCTCCCGCACACTCGATCACGACTTCCTCGAATTCCTCGACGAAGCCCGCAAGAGCCTCGCCTCCGACATCTACAAGCACAACGACCACGCCGCGCTCATGGAGGGCAACGCCCTCAACGAAGCCGTCCAGCGCATCCTGGATCGCATCCTCTTCCTCCGCATCTGCGAGGACCGCGATATTGATACCGGCACGCCGCTCCAGAGCATCGTGGAGACGTGGCGCAGGAACTACGGCCACGACGAGGGCCGCAAGTTCCGGCAGGAGAGCTTCCGCCTGCGCGAGGACTCCTCGCTCGATCTCGACGACGATGGACGCAGCAGTGGCGGCGGCGGCGGGATTCTCGCGCCGAAGGAATCGCTCTGGCACGCCATCGTCCGCCACTTCCGCGCCCTCGATCGCCGCCCGGCTTCGCACGTCCCGTATTTCAATGGGAACATCTTCAAGCTGCATGACAGCGAGCGGCTCATCGTCGGCGACGAATGGCTCGCGGACTTCATCGGCGAACTGAGCAGCGAGGAGACGCCCTATCTCTTCAATGTCATCCCCGTGGAAATCCTCGGCAGCGTCTATGAGCGCTTCCTCGGCAAGGTCGTCCGCCCGCATGGCAAGGGCATCACCGTCGAGGAAAAGCCCGAGGTGCGGAAGGCCGGCGGCGTCTATTACACCCCGCGCTATATCGTGGACTACATCGTCGAGCAGACCGTCGGCCGGCAGCTCGATGCCATCGCAGGCATCCCCGCTTCCGATCTCTCGCGCCCCGAATCCACCGCACCCAGGCGAAGCACCCAGGCAAAAGGGAGCGCACGCTTCCAGCGTGCAGCGTCCGGCATCCTGCCGGATGCACCGGACATCGCCGGTGCCGCCGGATCTGCGAAACCTCCCGCATCTCGTGAGCCCGGATGGCTCCGGCAGGATGCCGAAGCCGGCACGCTGGAAGCGTGCGCTCCCGTTTCCAGCGGGGACACACGCGAGGTCACGCCCGCCGCCTTCGAGAAGGCCAGCCTCGCCCTGCGCATCCTCGATCCCGCGTGCGGCTCCGGCAGCTTCCTCATCCGCGCCTTCGAGCGCGTGTGCGAGCACTGGCAGCAATGGCTCACGGAGAACAGGGAGCAGCGGAAAAGGAAATGGTGCTGGGTGGATGCCGACACCGGCGATGTCCACCTCACCGTGGACCTGAAGCGCCGCATCCTCACCCAGAACATCTACGGCGTGGACCTCGACGCCGCCGCCGTGGAAGTCACCCAGCTTTCGCTCTACCTGAAGATGCTCGAGCACGAGAACCGCACCACGATGCAGCGCGAGCGCGAACTCTTCGCCGAGGCCGTCGCCGTGCTCCCGCCCTTGGAGGGGAATATCAAGTGCGGCAATTCCCTCATCGCCTCGGATTTCTCGATGATGCACGAGGATCTGCTGCGCGTGAACGCCTTCGACTGGCCGACCGGCTTCCGCGAAATCATGAAGGCAGGCGGCTTCGACGCGGTGGTTGGGAACCCCCCGTATATCCGCATCCAGACGATGCAGGAAAGTGATCCCGAGGCGGTGGACTACATCGGCAGGAACTATGTGAGCGCAGCGAAGGGGAACTACGACATCTACGTGGTTTTCCTCGAACGCGCGTTAGGGCTGCTGACGAAGACGGGGCGTCTCGGCTACATCGTGCCGCATAAGTTCTTCAACGCCCAGTATGGCGCGGCGCTTCGCCAGCATCTTAGCAACGGACGCCACGTCTGCGGCATCACTCACTTCGGGCATCAGCAAATCTTTGAAGGTGCAACGACCTACACTTGTCTCCTGTTCCTGCAAAAGACCCCTGTGTCGTTGTTGCGGTTTGCCAAAGTGGACGACCTCGAAGCGTGGGCGCAGAGCAAGGTTGAAGTTGTGAGCGACATTCCAATCGCGAAACTCTCCGGCGGTGATTGGGTCTTTGCGGCCGGACCTGCAGGCGGATTGCTCGACAAGCTGGCAAAGGTTCCCGCGACTTTGGAAAGCATCACGACGCGAATCTTCCAAGGCATTAAGACAAGTGCGGACAAAATCTATATAGTCGAGGAGCGAGACCGGAAAGGGAAGCAAGTGCTGGTCTGGTCGCCAGAGCGCGAGGCTGAGTATTGGCTGGAGGCAGATTTGCTTCACCCCCTGATTAAGGGTGGCGACAGCAAGCGGTATTCGATGACGCGCACCAACCGCTTGATCCTATTTCCGTATGAAAAGGGTGAGGACGGAGTCAGCCGTCTGATCGGCGAGGCTGTTTTGAAGGAGCGGCTTCCAAAGACATGGAGCTACCTTTCAGACAACAAGCGTTACCTCGAATCGCGGGAGAATCGGAAGATGGTCGGACCAAAATGGTATGCCTACATCTATCCGAAGGCTCTGGATGTCATGCCGCTGCCAAAGCTCTTCACGCCCGACATCGCGCCGCACGCTTCATTCAGCTATGACCAAACCGGCGAGTGTTTCTTCACCGGTGGCGTTGCCGGAGGCTACGGCATCCTTTGCAACGAGGGAGTGGAGCCGAAGATCGTTCTCGGCTTAGTGAACAGTCGCGTTCTGAGCTGGGTGGTTTCGCAGACCGCAACGCAAATGCGCGGAGGCTACCTGAGCTTCGAGGCGCGTTTCATCCGCTCGCTGCCCATCATTTTGCCCAAACCGAAAACTGCCCGGCACGACAAGCTCGTCGAGCAAGTGGACAAGATGCTGGCGCTGGTGCCGAAGCTGCGAGGTGCGAAGAATGAGAAGGAGCGAGGGGTGCTCCAGAACGCGGTGGATTCCACCGACCGGAAGATCGACGACCTCGTGTATGAACTCTACGCCCTGACGCCCGAGGAGATCGCACTGGTGGAGGGCACGAAATGAGGCAATCCAAGGAGATTTTCAGCCAGACGCTCCGTAAACCTCGCTGCGGAAGTCATTTCCTCCCATTCAGGCGCTTTGCGCCGGGCGACGGACGGCGTTTCCCCATGGACAGACGGCGTTTGAAGATGGGCGAACGGCGTCTGAAGGTCGGCGAACGGCGTTGGAAGATGGGCGAACGGCGTTGGAAGGTCGGCGAACGGCGTTTGAAGATGGGCGAACGGCGTTTGAAGGTCGGCGAATGGCGTTTGAAGGTCGGCGAACGGCGTTTGAAGATGGGCGAATGGCGTTGGAAGACCGGCGAACGGCGCCTGAAGGTCGGCGAACGGCGTTTGCTGTTGGAAGTCGAGCAAGTGGACAAGATGCTGGCGCTGGTGCCCAAGCTGCGAAGTGCGAAGCATGAGAAGGAGCGAGGGGTGCTCCAGAACGCGGTGGATTCCACCGACCGGAAGATTGACGACCTCGTGTATGAACTCTACGCCCTGACGCCCGATGAAATCGCGCTGGTGGAGGGCGCGGCGAAATGAAACCCCTTTCCCAAGTCCGGGTGGAACTGGCGTCGGGACAATTTGAGTTCAGCCGCCACGCCTTCCGCCGTGCGGTGGAGCGGAACATCAGCGAGCAGGAAATCCGCGAGGCAGGGGCCGGAGCGGAAGTCATCGAGAATTATCCGGACGACAAGTATTCGCCGAGCGGGCTCCTGCTCGGCTTTGCGGCGACTGGACGGCCCTTGCACTTTCAAGTATCGTTTGCAGATTCAGACCTGACAAAGATCATCACGATTTATGAGCCAGACCCCGCCGAATGGATCGAACACAGAAAAAGGAGATAGCCATGTATAAATGCCAAGTCTGCGGGCACACCGCCGCCAAGTCCGCGTTTGTGAACGAAGTCTTCAACATCGAAGGCCGCCGGGTGCTGGTGGAGCACATCCCCGCGCAGGTGTGCGGGCATTGCGAGGAGGCGACCTTCTCCCGTGACACGACGGAAAGCATCCGCCGACTCGTGCATGATGCGCGGCCCACAAGGACTGTCCCGTTGGAAGTGTTCGCGCTGGCTTGAAGACATGAAAGCAACCTACGACCGCGAGACCGACACGCTCACCATCACCCTGCGCGACGCGCGCATCCGCGAAAGCGATGAGGTGCGCCCGGGAGTCATTGCGGATTTCGGCTACGATGGAGGCGTCGTGCGTTTCGAGGTGCTCGAAGCCTCGAAGAACTGCGAGAAGGCGACTGAAATGCAGTTTGCCGTCGCCGGATAACCACCAAGATGCTGGCGCTGGTGCCGAAGCTGCGAGGTGCGAAGCATGAGAAGGAGCGAGGGGTGCTCCAGAACGCGGTGGATTCCACCGACCGGAAGATAGACGACCTCGTGTATGAACTCTACGGACTGACGCCCGATGAAATCGCCCTCGTGGAGGGCACGGCAAAATGAAACGCGCCCGAAGCACGAAGGAAAAGGTTTCCGGCGCCCCGCCGGGAACATCGGGAGCACACGCGTCATCCGGACACTCGCTGCACGTGAAGCAGGAGTGTCATCCGCGAGGGCGCGAACGACAGCGGGCGGGGGCGCCCGCGCTCCCCGAAATCCCGCAAGAGCGTCGCTCCCGTCGTAGTTCCAATGACTCCAAGG
>JBDSAR010000363.1:0-15288 GCA_039922035.1 Chthoniobacteraceae bacterium | reverse complement strand
GCCTCCGTGCGCACAACGGTGATGGGCGGGTTGTCCGTGCCGAGGAAAAAATCGCGCAGCAGCGCCGAGGTGCCGCTGTCCTTCGCCCAGAGTTCCGAACCGTGATCGGCATCCCAGCCGATGAAGATCGTGCGTGCACCGATCTCGGCGAGCATCTCGACGGCCTTCGGTGAGTTCACCACATTGCCGGTGGAAAAAATCACGGTGCCCGCGTCGGTGCCGTCGGACTGCCACACTTCGGCGCTCGGGGAGCCGTCCGATGTCGGCGAGGTGATGATTTGGAAATACACGCCGCCGCTTCCCGCGATGAGCGGCATCACCGGGGAGTTTGCAAAGCTGCGCTCGGGCGCGGTGAAGACGGCGAAATCCTTCACCAGCACAGTGCCCGAGGCGGTGCCATCCGTTTTCCAGAGCTGGTTGGTCGGGCCGGTGGAATTGCTCGTGGCAAGAGGCGAGTAGGGAACGAAGAAAACCTCGCTGCCGACGCGGGCCAGTGCCGCCGGAAAGCTGTCGCCGCCGGGTGCGATGTCCTTGAGCAAGCCCGTGCCCGCGCCGCTGCCGTCACTTTTCCAAAGCTCGCCGAGAGGCATGAGCAGCGAGCCGCCGAGGGGCAGCATGGGCTGGTAGATGCTCGTCGGCAGGCTCGCGACACTCGCCGTGCCGCCGGGCAGGCCATTCGATTTCCAGAGCCCGGAGGTGCCCGGCGTGTCGCTGGCGTTGAAATACACCTCGCCTTGGAAATTCACGCCGTAGCTCGGAGAACTGTCGCCGATGCCGGGCTGGATGTCCGCCTCGATCCGGGTGCCCGCTGTGGTGCCATCGCTGGACCACACTTCGCGACCGTGCGTGCCATCGTTTGCGGCGAAGAGCAGCCTGCCGTTGGCTTCGCCGAGCCAGCCTGGATCGGCGGCGTCCGTGATGGTGTTGATGTCCTTCGTGATGCGCGTGCCTGCGAGCGTGCCATCCGTGCTCCACATTTCGGTGCCGTGCGCGGTGTCGCGGACGGAGAAGACCACACGCCCGGAACCGATCGCGGAGGCGGAGGGCGCGGGGATCAGAAACGCATTCGACCCCAGCGGGAGTGACGCCGCGATGCGTGTGGCGGTGGTGCCATCGCCCGTGAGCGCCCACCATTCGAAACCTGTCACACCCGCGCCTGCCGGCTGCGACAGGACGGCGAGCACCACGGCAAAACTGTCATTCACCGCGAGGAGCGAGCTGCCCGTCACGTTCACTCCCGAGGCCGGGGCAAAATCCGTCACGGCATGAGTCCCGGCGACGGTGCCGTCCGTGACCCAGAGCACGACGGCGGTCCCTGTGGTGCCGCCGGGGTAGGCGGAAAAGTAGAGCCGGCCTTTCCACTCGTGCAAAGAGTCCGGCTGGCTGCCGACGGCCCCCGGCACGACATCCGCGAGAAGTTGCGTCCCGGCCTCGGTGCCGTCCGTGCGCCACAGTTCGCGGCCATGTGTGCCGTCGTCCGCAGTGAAGCAGAGGCCGCCGAGCGCCGGGGTGAAATTCTGCGGATCGCTGCCGGTGGCACCGGGCGCGATGTCTGCGACGCGCACCGTGCCCGCCTCCGTGCCGTCGCTTTTCCAAAGCTCCCGGCCGCTGGTGCCATCGTCGGCGGAGAAAAAGATCGCGCCATTGTACACCGCGAAGCCTGCGGGATCGGAACTGCCCCCGGCGGGCGCGATGTTTTTCAAAAGGACGGTGCCCGCCTCGGTGCCGTCACTGCTCCAGAGTTCGCGGCCCGCGCCCATTGTGCCGGAGTCGAAATCGAAAATCACTTTGCTGCCCAGCGCCGCCAGCGTCGGGAGCGCGAAGCCCGTACTGATTCCGAGATCTTTCACCAGTGCCGTGCCCGCCACCGTGCCGTCGCTGCGACGCAACTTATAGTTCATCGGCTGCGGCGGAAATGAGAAGCCGCCACCCGTGCGCGTGAGGACGCAGGCATTTCCACCCGCGAGCACCTGCTGCACGATGGGTTCGGAATTCACGGGCAGCACGACCGTCCCCGCCGCCGTGCCGTCCGTGCGCAGCCAAGTGCTGCCCAACGGCGGGCCGATGAAAAGGCCGCTGGGCTGCAACAGAAAAAAGCACTGCCCGCCGACGGTCTGCGCCTGGGCTGGAGTGCCGTAGGGCAGGTCCGCCACTTTCACCGTGCCGGCCGACGTGCCATCCGTGCGCCACAATTCATAGGTCGTCGTTCCGCCCTGCACTTGCGTCACATGCAGCAGAAGGCTGGCTGGCAACGATGCAACCACGCGGACCTCGGGCGTGCCAAAAAATAAAGGACTCGCGCCGGGAGGCGGCAGGATGTCCTTCACCTTCCACGTCCCCTCCTCCGTGCCGTCCGAACGCCACAGCTCATTGCCGGTGCTACCATCATTTCCGGTGAAGTAGTGGACGCCATTCCACACCGTGCCATTTCCGACGTAGCCCACGCCGCTCTGCGTCGTGTTGATGTCCTTCACGAGCACCAGCTCATGCGTCTGCGCACGGGCGGTGAATGAGAGAAAAATCGTGAACAGAATGAGCGCGAGGGGGCGCAATAAGGGTCGTGTCATGACGCGGTGCGGAGCAAGTTTTCCATCTCGCAGTAATTCGGATGGTGGGCGAGAGGTTTCAGGCAGCGTCCTTGGATCGGAAAGAGGGCGTGGTCGGCTTCCATGGGGTGCCGTTGCCGGGGGATGCGATGTCGCAACGCGCGTTTCCCGTGCTGTGAATGGTGTGCATGCTGACTTCGCTCGGCCTGTGCTGCCGCCCCCCTTCGCCTCACCCCATGAAAGCCAAACTCCTCCTCGCGCTCCACGTCCTCATTTTCGCACAGCTCGCCGGGCTGCACGGCGAGGACCGCAAACCGAATGTCGTGCTGATCCTCATTGATGATTTCGGCTACGAGTGCGTGACCGCGAACGGCGGCGAGAGCTACAAGACGCCCGTGATGGACAGGCTCGCGGCGACGGGCGTGCGCTTTGAGCAATGCCACGTGCAGCCGCTCTGCACGCCGACGCGCGTGCAGCTCATGACCGGCATGAGCAATCGCCGGAACTACACGCATTTCGGCCACATGGATCCGTCGCAGGTCACATTTGGCAACGTGCTGAAGAAGGCCGGCTACGCGACTTGCGTCACGGGAAAATGGCAGCTCAGCAATGGCTTCGAGGGGCCGGCGCATTTTGGCTTCGACGAATACGCGCTGTGGCAGCTCACGCGCCGTCCGGGCCGCTACAAAAATCCCGGCCTCGAAATCAACGGCAAGCTCCACGACTACACGAAGAATGAATACGGGCCGGACATCGTGAGCGATTACGCGCTCGATTTCATCACGCGGAAAAAGGACGCGCCGTTCTTCCTCTATTATCCGATGATGCTCACGCACTCGCCCTACGACGCGACGCCGGACAGCACGGACTACCTCGAATCGAAATCCGGCAAGGGCAAAGGCAAGGGTGTCGCGGGTCACTTTCCAGACATGGTCGCCTACACGGACAAGCTCATCGGCAAACTCGTGGCAAAACTCGATGAGTTAAAGCTGCGCGAAAATACCGTGCTGCTCATCCTCGGCGACAATGGCACGGGCCGCGGCACGCCGTCGCGGTTCAAAGGCCGCGACGTGGTCGGCGGCAAAGGCACCACGACCGAATGGGGCACGCACGTCCCGCTCATCGGCAATTGGCCAGGCCATTTTGCCAGCGGAAAAGTGAGCCCCGATCTGATCGATGCGACGGATTTTCTGCCGACGATCTGCGAGGCGTTGTCAGTGAAAGTTCCCGCGGATCTGAAAATTGATGGCCACAGTTTTCTCCCGCAGCTCCGCGGCGAAAAGGGCAGCCCGCGCGAGTGGCTCTACTCGTGGTACAACCCGAGCGGCGGCCCGAAGGCGCAGGCTGAGTTTGCCCACGATGCGAGCTTCAAGCTCTACACCGACGGCCGCTTTTTCGCCGTGCAGAAGGACGACCTGGAAAAATCGCCTCTCGCCGACGGCGCGCTCGATGCCGACGCAAAGGCCGCGAAGGCGAAGCTGCAAGCGGCGCTGAAACAATTCGACGGCCCCCGGCCCGAGGCATTCGTGAAGCAGGGTCAGAAATTCGGCGGCGAAACCGGCGAGGACGCGAACGGCAACAAGGTGGCCAAAGCCGTCGCAAAAAATGGCTCGGACTCCCCTGCTCTTCCGGCGAAGAATGCCGATCCACGGGCCGTCCGCTTCGATGAACGTGATCTCAACCACGACGGCAAACTGAGTCCGGAGGAATTCATGGCAACCGCGTCCGACAAATCCAACGCCAAGGAGCGGTTTGAGAAATTCGACCTCGATAAGAACGGGTTCCTGTCGCGGGAGGAGTTCCTGAAACAGGGGAAGAAGTAGCTGCGGCACAAGGAAGGCTGGCACGGCGATTCGGCGGCGACGGCGACGAAGATGCGCAGCCAGCAAACTAGCGCGCCTCTGGCGCAAACCGCGGGGACGTGTATGATGCCCGTCCATTTCCATGACGACACGCGCCAAGATCTCACCCGCCCCGAAAGCGGCCCGCCACATTCCGAAGGTCGGGATGATTTCACTCGGCTGCGCGAAGAACCTCGTGGATGCGGAAATCATGCTCGGCGACGTGCTCGCGCGCGGGATGCAGATCACGAACGACGCGGATCAGGCGGATGTGCTCATCGTGAACACCTGCGCATTCATTGATTCCGCGAAGGAGGAGAGCATCGAGGCGATCCTCGAAGCGCACGAAGCGAAGGGGCTGAAGAAGAAGCGCGCCGGGCAAAAGCTCATCGTCGCGGGTTGCATGAGCCAGCGCTTCAGCAATGATCTCGCGGGGGAATTCAAGGGCGAGGTGGATGCCTTCATCGGGCTCGATCAGGTGAAGGATGTCGGCAGCATCATCGAGAAAGTGCTCGGGCGCGGATTACTTCCAGTCACCAGTCACCAGTCACCAGTCACTTTCGCAAAAGCCGACGTTCTCCTCGACGAAGAGTGGCAGCCGCTGAATCTCGTCTCGCGCAAGCCCACCTACATCCCCGACTGGGACACGCCTCGCGTCCGGCTCACTCCGGCGCACACGGCGTACACGAAAATCGCCGAGGGCTGCAATCACCCGTGCAGCTTCTGCGTCATCCCGCAGATGCGCGGGCGGCACCGTTCACGCACCATCGAGAGCGTCGTCGCCGAGGTGCGCGGGCTCGTCGCGGAGGGCGTGAAGGAGATCAATTTGATCAGCCAGGACACGACCTACTACGGCATGGATCTGTGGGAGGAAAAAGCGGGGCCGCGGCAGAAGGTGGATCCGTCGCGCGGCGTCACGCTCGTCCATCTGCTGCACGAGCTGGACAAAGTTCCGGGCGAGTTCTGGATTCGCCTGCTCTACACGCACCCGGCGCATTGGAGCGACGAACTCATCGCGTGCATCGCCGCGTGCAAACACGTCGCGCGCTACGTGGACATGCCGCTGCAGCACATCCATCCGCGCATGCTCGAAATCATGAAGCGCGAGACGAGCAGCGAGCACATCGAGAATCTCATCACGCGCATCCGCGCCGGCATCCCCGGCATCGCGATTCGCACGACCTTCATCGTCGGCTTCCCCGGCGAGACGGAGGAGGAATTCGAATACCTCCTCGACTTCATCAAGCGCACGCGGTTCGAGCGGCTCGGCGTGTTCATGTATTCGCAGGAGGAAGGTTCGCGCGCCGCGAAGATGGACGGCCAGTTGCCGGCGAAGGTGAAGCAGGCGCGTTTCAAGAAGGCGATGAAACTCCAGCAGAAGATCGCCGCCGAGATCAGCAAGGCGCAAATCGGCAGGACCGTCCGCGCCCTCGTGGACCAGCCCCTCATCGCACGCGGCGAGACCGACGCGCCGGACATTGACGGCCGCATCCTGCTGAAGAAGCCCGCGCCCGTCGGGGAATTCGTGAACGTCCGCATCACCGGCACGCAGGTCTATGACCTCGTGGGTGAGGTGGTGTGAGCTTGCCGCCTGAAAAGGGTGCGCTCCAGTTTCCACTCGCAACATCCATCGAAACGACCATCTTTCCGCCATGAGCGCCCGCGAGATGATCGCCGAACTTCCCAGCCTGACTCACGATGAGCGCCGCGCGCTTGCGCGAAGCATCTTCGATCTCGAGGCAGACGCGCGGGTGCTGGCCGATTGCGACCAGCGCGCGGATGCGAATTTCCAGATGCTCGACGACATGGAAGCCGAAGATGCCCGCCGCCCAGGCCGGTGAAGTCTGGCGCGTGGATCTCGGCCTTGCGGCCAAGGTCCGTCCCGCGATCATCCTCAGCGATTATCCTGCGGACGACGAACTGGCGCTCATCGTCGTCGTCCCGCACACCACTGCGGTGCGGGGCAACCGCTGGGAATTCCCCGTGCGGCTTCCTTTCCTCGAAACGGGCGTTTTTCACCTCCAGCAAATCCAGCCGGTCTCCCTCGCCCGGCTCGACCGCCGGCTCGGTCTGCTCCCGCCGCCGCAGTTCGCCGAATTGCGCCGCGCCCTCGTCCGCCTGCTCCGCCTCGACGCCTAACCGAAGACCGACGCGCCGGACATTGACGGCCGCATCCTGCTGAAGAAGCCCGCGCCGGTCGGGGAGTTCGTGAACGTCCGCATCACCGGCACGCAGGTGTACGACCTCGTGGGTGAGGTGGTGTGATCAGGAATTAAACGCGGAGACGCAGAGACGCGGAGGGTTGAAACTTTGGCGTGCAGTGCCAAACAAGCGCATGACTCAGCCTAATTCACGCTGTCGGCCCAAAGGGCGGACGAAGATCTCTGATCTTCCGGAAGCTTGGGCCAATTGGTTTACAGGATTGTGCGACGGTGAAGC
The DNA here is from genome assembly GCA_039922035.1 of Chthoniobacteraceae bacterium. GTDB lineage: Bacteria > Verrucomicrobiota > Verrucomicrobiia > Chthoniobacterales > Chthoniobacteraceae > SXWH01. The sequence continues at coordinate 8,462 of JBDSAR010000363.1, read as the reverse complement.
GTCTTTCAATGCTCACCCCGATTGGCGGCGGCACAGTTGTGTCGTGCCGTATTTTGCCATCTGCATGCAGCAGGACGACGACCTTCTCCATTCCATCGAGAAACGGCTTGGCGTAGGCACTGTTTCTCCTCGCATCGCCAAAGGCGGACGGCATGCCGGGAGCAGTTGGGTCGTCAATGCCACCGATGAGTTGGCGTTCATTTGCAACTTCTTCGACGCATTTCCCCTGCGCTCAAAGAAACAACTGGAGTTTCAACACTGGCGAGTTTTGGTCACCGATTATCAAACACGAGCACGTCCTTTTACGGAGGTGTTGGCGCACGCTCTTGCGCTCTCAGAATTTTTTCAGCGACGCAAGGGTCAGTCGAAAAGTTTCCAAAACAGGGCGCGCGCTTTTCTCCTTGGTCAAAAACAGCCGTGAGCGAAATGCTTCTCTTTCTCACAACGCCATGAAGCTGCCGAACGCCGAACAATCCATCGTGGACATCGCGAAGCTCCGCGATTACTCGCTCGATGCCGCGCACGAGGAAGGCAAGCACAAGGCCTGCGTCTTCACAGCGGCACTCGGGATCGATCAGGACGATGCGGACTGGCTTCGCACGATGCTTCTGGCAGCCGCGCTCCGCCACGATTGCGTGCCGGGCAGAAACACCCCGTTTGGCCAGCGGTATGTCCTGGATTTTCCGCTCACCAAAGGTCCACACAAAGCACGGGTGCGAAGCGTCTGGAATGTGCGGCCCGGTGAAACTGCGCCTCGCCTCATCACCTGTTACGTGCTATGAAATTCACCATGCGAAACGAACCTGTGAAACTTCTGGATGTGGTGGCACTGCTCGTGGACAAACCGGCAGATGGCCTGGTGAGCGGCCATGTGGGAACTGTCGTCGAGGTGTTTTCACCAAACGGTTTTGAAGTCGAGTTCCTTGACCCGGGAGGCCGCACATTTGCGCTCACGGAGATCAAGCGGGATGAGTTGCTGGTCTTGAAGCACGAGCCGGTCGCCGCCTGAGAACCGAAAGATGAACCCGATCACAGAGCATGATTGCGTCGTGCTGACGACCGATCTGCCTACCGAAAAACTCGAAGCGGGGGATGTCGGCACGGTGGTGCTTATCGACAAGGACGGTGCCGCCTACGAGGTGGAATTCATGACGCTGGACGGGCACACGGTGGCTGTCGCGACGGTCGAAAGCTCGCAACTGCGTCCTGTTTCCTCCCGTGACATTTCGCATGTGCGGGAACTGACGGCGGTGTGAGCTTCACGCTGCGGTGATTTTTTCCACCGAACGCGGCTTTGCGGCTACGTGCCCTCCGGCGCGGCGAACGGGTTGGTCAGGTCGAGTCCGGCGACGTGTTTGAAGTCGTCCACGTTGCGCGTCACGAGTGTCAGCCCATGCACCAGCGCCGTCGCTGCGATGATCGCGTCTCCCAAGCCCATCTTCCGTTGCTGGCGCAGGGTGATCGCTCGCACTGCCACCGAATCGTCCAACGCGTGTGTCTCCACACGGGAAAGGAATTCGGTCAGACCGCTCTTCTCCTCCGCGCTCAAGCGGTGGTAGCCGAGCACTTCGATCCGCGTGGCGATGGAGATCGCACACGGTTCGACGGATAGTTCCGCACGCAACTTCTCCGCCTCCGGCGCTGCCGCGGCGATCACGATATTGCTGTCCAGCAGCCTCATTCCTCGCGTCCCGGCAAGGGGCGATCCTTGCGGATTTCCCGCTGCCACGACACGGGATCGGGGATGCTGCGGATGCCGCCCTGCAAGGCGATCCGGCGCAATGCGTTCACGGCCCGTTCCCAGTTCGCCTGACGTGCCGCCGTCTCCCCCGCTTGGACGGGTTCCAGCGTCGCGGTGACTTTGACCTTGCCGCTGGGCGCATCCGCCGGGAGCGGCAGGTGCAGCGTGCCGTCGGCGTCGCGTTCGAGGATCGCGGTGATCGTGCTCATGCTGCGAAGGCTAGCGGCATCCGCGGGAAAAGGAAAGCGCGCGCGTTGTGTGCGCGAACGCGATGCGTTTCATCGAGTACACGCTGGCGCGGTTTTTTCCACCGAGCCGCGGCCTTTGTAGGCAAAGGCGAACATGATGAAGACGGCGGCGACCGATGTCGCGAGGCCACCCCAGAATTGCGGCCAGTGCGTGACTTTTCCCTCGGTGCTCGCGCGGAACCACCAGCCGCAGCCGAGGTAGCCGAGGGTGTTGCCGAAGCCGGAATACATGAGGACGAAGAGCGCCTGGGCGCGCGCGCGCCAGCGGGCCTCGATGCGCTGTTCGAGGTAGATTTGCACGGTGATGAAGAAGAGCGCGAAGGCGAAGCCGTGCATGGTGATGCCGGTGAGCAGCCCCCATTTCCCGTCGAACGCACAGAGAGCGTAGCGCAACACGCCGAAGCCGATGCCGGTGAGGAAGACGTGCTTCAGCCGCCAGCGCGTGAGCACTCCGGCGAGGCTGAACATGGCGATGACTTCGGTGACCTGGCCGAGCGTCATCCACGCGGTGGTGTGCGTGAGGCCGAGCTGCGCGAGGTGCGTGGGCGAGTAGGGGTAAAATGCGGCGAGCGGGATATTGTAGAGCGCGGCGGCGATGAAGACGACGCGGTGGTCGCGATTCTTGAGCAGCGAGAGGGCGTCGAGGCCGAGGCGCTGCTTCCAGTTGAGACGCTCGGTGGCAGCGATGGGGGCGACGGTGGGCAGGGTGAAAGAGAACGCGAGTACGGCCATCCACGCGACGGTGCCGCAGTAGCCGGCGAGTGCGGAGCGGTCTGCGTTCAGCAGCGAGATGATGATGCAGCCGAGCACCCAGCCGACAGTGGCCATCGCGCGGACAGGACCGAAATGCCGCCGCGCATCGCCGAGTCGCGAGAAGATGATCGTCGTCGAGATGCTCCAAGTCGGCGTGGAAAAAAGCGCGTGGAGCTGGATGAGCGCGAGCACGGCGAGCGGGGGCGCGTGGAATTTGATCACGGTCGTGGCGGCGAACATCGCGCAGCCGGTGGCGAGCGCGAGCCAGCGGAGCAGCTTCACCGGTGCCATGCGCTGATCCGCAATCGCGCCGAAGACGAGCGGAGAGATGAATGCCGAGATGCCGCTGGTGGCGAACGCGAGCGCCTTCACGCTCACGGCAGCGCCGAGGATATAAACGTCGGTATAGCCATTCCCATCAAGCACGGAACCGAGCGGCACGAACCACATGCCCATCGCCATCCCGTGGATGAAGAAGAGTGCGATGAGTTCGGCGTAATCACGCCACCATTTGGATTCGGTCACGCGCAGAGGGAGGCATGGCAGGGTGCGGGATGGCAAGCGCGGGCCTTCCGTGCCGGTGTCGTGGCCCTCCTGTCTGGCTGGCACCGCACCCGGCACCTTTCCGACTGCGGGTTGGACAGCCGTGCGGAAAGGTCGTTCCGCGCGAGGAGTTCCGCATGGGGCTTGTAAAAGGATTCCCTAGTCCGCAGCCGCGGCTTTCTTCTCCGCCTTGCCCCTCCTGCCTCCTCCGCCCTCGAGAGACTGCCTCATGTGTGCCGTCATTTCGTTTGCTTGTTCTTGTTTTTCGCAGGCGCAGGATCGGAATTGGGCGTGGGCATCACTGCGCCGACTTCCTTGCGCCACGCGACGAGTTTCGCGTGCAGATCCTTCACCTTCTCGGGTTGCTGAGCAGCGAGATTGTGCTGTTCGCTGAGGTCCTGCGGGAGGTTGTAAAGTTCGAGCGTGCCGTCCTCATGCCACTCGATGAGTTTCCAATCGCCGTCACGGATCACGCTGTTCGGCGCGCCGCCCTGGTTGCCGTAGTGCGGGTAATGCCAGAAAAGCGGTTTGCCGCGCGGCGCACTTTTGCCCCTGAGCAACGGCACGAGGCTTACGCCATCGAGATGCTGCTGCGGTTTCAAATCCATGCCCGCGAGCTGCAGCAGCGTGGGATAGAAATCCGTGCTGATGACCTGCGAGTCGCACGTGCTGCCGGGCCTCGTCACACCGGGCGCGCAGACGATGAGCGGTTCGCGCACGCCGCCTTCGTAGGGCCAGCCTTTGCCCGCGCGCAGGGGAAAATTTGAGGTCGGCGTGCCTTCGCTCGTCGAGAGGCCCCCGTTGTCGGACATGAAGACGACGATCGTCTTTTCCGTGAGGTCGTTTTTCTCCACCGCGCCGAGCACGCGGCCGATGGCGGTGTCGAGCTGTTCGAGCATCGCGGCATAGACGGGATTGTTCTGCACGAGGCGCACCTTGCGTTCGCGCTCGTCGCCCCATGCGTCTGGCGGAGCGCTCCCGGCTTTCCGTTTGTATTTCTCCACGAGTTCCGCGCGGGCGCCGATGGGCTGATGCACGGCCAGGAAAGGCAGGTAGGCAAAAAATGGTCCATTCTTGTGCTCGCCGATGAATTTCACCGCCTCGTTCACGATGCGCTCGGTCGTCTTCGGATCGTCCTTGCTATCCGGCACGGGCAGATCGGAATCCGGATACCAGAACTGCACGCTCCCTTTCCCGCCTTTGCCGCTGGTCAGCTCCTTTTGGAAACCCTGCGCGCCGGGATAAAATTCGCCGCCACCGAGATGCCACTTGCCGGCGAAGAACGTGGCGTAGCCGCCATCATCGCGCAGCGCCTCCGCGATCGTCACCTCCTCCAGCGGCAGATGATCCGCATTCGGCGCGGGCCTCATTTTGCCCGCGCGCGCTCCGCCGATGTAATCCGTCACTCCGAAGCGCGGCGGATATTTCCCCGTCATGATGCTCCCGCGCGTGGGCGAACACACGCAGCACGCCGCGTACGCCTGTGTGAACCGCATCCCGCGTTTCGCGAGCGAGTCAATGTTTGGCGTCTCGTAAAATGTCTTCGGGTTGAAACAACCGACATCCATGCAGCCGAGATCGTCGGCGAGGATGAAGATGATGTTGGGCTTTGCCGCGCCGTGACTCGTGGCGCAGAGAGCGAGGAGAAACGCGGAGAGGATCGAGAGGAGTTTCATCGGTTGGACGGGATGGGTCATCGCGATCACTTCACGATCTTCACATTCCTCAGTCCCGCGCTGTCGCCGAAGACGAGAAAGTTCAGCGCCGTCTTCTGACCCGCAAAAATCGCGTGGCCCGCGTGGGCTTGCGTCTCGTTCACCTGCACGTTGATCTCGTTGCCTTTGAATGTGACGCGCACGGGAACCCAGCGCCCCTTCTTCAAATCGAGCGTCTTGCGCGCAAGCTGATCGGGCTCGGTGCTTTCGCCATGCACGGGATTGCGCGCGATCTCGATCGAGTTCCGCGCGATCACGATCCGGAAGGTGTGCTGCGGATCGCCGGCCTCGATGCGCAGCGAAATGCGGTTCGCACCGTCGAGATTCAGATCGAAATCAAGCGTGCCGTCGCCGATCGCGCACGGTGTGCGCAGCGTCGCGCCGTTCTTGTCATTCGGCGTCTCCGCGCCCCAAAGCGCGCCGTCGTGTGCCGTCCATTTTCCCGCAGACGTGATCCACGGCTTCGCCGGCAACTGCGCGAGGCTCTCGTTCATCACGACTTCGCCCTGCACGGGCGGCAGCGTGGCGACGGGCACTTCCTTGATCGCGATTTCCGGCGGCAGCTCACGGCTGTAGCCGCCGTTGCGCTGGCGGTTCAGCAGCGCGGTGAGTTCCTTCACGATTTCGGGATGCTCCGCGCTCACGTCCTTCGTCTCCGCGGGATCGTCATGCGTGTTGTAAAGCTGCGGGTGATACTCGTCCGCGTGCGCCTTACGCGCGCCGGGTTTGATTTCATCCACCGGAATACCCTCGATCCATTTCCACGGGCCTTTGCGGATCGCAAACACGCCATCGGAGCTGTGAACGATCATGTCGTCGCGAATCGGCTTTGCGGGATCGCCGAGGATCGCGGGGAGAAAGTCATGGCTGTCCTCGGCAGCCTGCGCCGCAGCGGGCAATTTTTCCCCGACGATGTCCGCCGTCGTCGCGAGGATGTCCGCGAGACTGATCATCTCCTTGCACACCGTGCCCGCCGGCGCGTGGCCGGGCCAGCGCACGATGAACGGCACCTTGAATCCGCCTTCCCAAACGTGATGCTTTCCGCCGCGCAGCACGCCATTCGTGACGAGCCCGGCGTGCCACGCCTTCGTGGACCACAGGTCTTCGCGCGCAAGTTCCTTCACTCCGCCGTTGTCGCTGGAGAAAATCACGATCGTGTCTTTTGCGACGCCCATCTTGTCGAGCGTGTCGAGGATGCGGCCCACGCTGCGATCGAGTTCGGTGATCCAGTCGCAGTAAAGTCCGCCCTTGCTCTGACCCGCGATGTCCTTGTCCGGCGTGATCGGCGCATGGACGGCGACGGGCGTGAAGTAGAGGAAGAACGGCTTGTCCTTCGGCCGCTGTTGCATCCACGCGGTCGCCTTGTCCGTGAGCACCTTCATCGCGCGCTGGTTCTTCCGGCGCGGTGCGTCGAGTTCGAGAATCTTCGCGAGGTTCTTCGGATTCTCCATGTCCTCCGGGCCGTAGGTCTTTTGGAAATCATCATCTGTGTCCGGCACCGGCTTGGCAGTTTTCATGAAATCGGGAATTTTCCCGGTGCGCAGCCCGTACACGAAACGATTCTCCACGAACACGCCCGTCACATCGCCGTGATTGCTCGGCACGGAAAAATGATAGTCGAAGCCGATGTCGAGCGGCCCTGGCGAAAGTTCCGCTGTGTAGTCCGTGCGCCACTTCGGCGAGTCGTCCGCGGTCCCGTAGCCAAGGTGCCACTTGCCGACGGACCCCGTGGCGTAGCCGTGCTTTTTCAAAAGTGACGCCATGTTCAGCCGTGTCGTCTCGATGTGCAGCGGCGCGAAGGTGCTCAGCACCTCATGCTTCAGCGAAGTGCGCCAGCAGTAGCGACCCGTGATGAGCGAATATCGCGTCGGCGAGCAGACGGACGAAGTCGTGTTCGCATCCGTGAAGCGCCGTCCTTCCGTCGCGATGCGATCGATGTTCGGCGTCTTCACCAGCGACGGATTCGCGCCGTAGCAGCCCGCGCTGCCATAGCCGTAGTCATCGCTGAGGATGACGATGATATTGGGCTTCTCAGCGCTGGCTCCGATCACTTGAAGCGTCGTCTGGCAGAGGAAAAGGAGGACGAGGATCAGGCGGGTATGCATGGGGCGAATTGGTTGTGGAAGAAACAGCGACAGGGTCGCCTCGGGTAACAGCAACCTGCGAGGCGATTCGGACACGTCGTGCAGCACGTTCCTTCGCCCGGCAGGTCTGCCACCTGAATGCGTGCGGCCTATCGCGCTTCGATCCGGAAACAAAAGTTCTCCGCGCTCGCGCCGCCTTTGCCGTCGCGGACGAAGCCAAACAGGCGGTAGTTTCCGGGCTTGCCGGGCGTCCGGATCACCACCTCGCCTTTCCCGGAAGACACGATCGCATCCGGGAACGACGGTGGTTCCGATTCCTTGTCGCCGCCGACTTTGATGTCCGTGCTCTCCGCGGTCACCGTCCACTCCCAGCGCAGCTCATCGCCATCCGGATCGGTCGCCTCCATCCGCGCGACGCACAGCTTGCCGGGCGGGAAGACGGCTTCCTTCAGCTCTGACTCGAAGCGCGTGACGCGCGGGCAGCGGTTCGCGGGCCACTTGTCGGTCCACGCGCGGCACATCGCGTCCACCTGCGGCAGTTTTTCGCCGGTTTTCAGAAACATCCCATACCACGTCGAGGTGGTCTCCTGCTTCTGCCCCCACACGAAGCAGTAGCTGCCGAGGCTGATGTCCGCTGCTTCCTCGTTCATTGTTTTCTGCGTGGCAAAATAGGACGCGGCCTTGTCGCGGCTGCTCGGCTCTATCGGTGCGCCCCATTTTGTCTTCGGCACCTCCCAGTGTCCGATCGTTCCAAACTCCGTCAGCACGAACGGCTTTTTCCATCCCGCCGCCTTTGCCGCGGTCCCGGCTCCGCCGCCGCCTGCGTAGGCGTTCACGCCGAGGATGTCTATGTTCGGGCAGTGCTCGAGGATGCCTTTCACTTTCGTGCTCGCGGCACCGGCGATGACGGTCATCACGGGATGCTTCGGGTCCTCCGCTTTAACGATGGCCGCGAGTTCATTCAGCTCCTTCCAAATGTGCGGCACGTTGCCGTCGCCGATCGTGCCTTCCATCTCATTGCCGAGTCCCCACACCAGCAGTGCGGGGTGGTCCTTGTATCTCCGAACGGCATCGCGCACCGCCTCGCGCTGGCGCTTGATTTGCACAGGATCGGAGTAGTCAAAGCCGTGGCGCTCCGGCGCGACCCAAATGCCGACAGTGATGCTGATATCCAACTCGGCGCAGCGGTCGATCAGGCGCTTGCCATCCACCTGCAGTTCCAGCGATTCGATGCCCCACGTGCGAATGGAATTGCCGCCGATCTCCTTCAATACGTCCAGATGACCCGAGCCGCCGGCACCGCGGATGAAGTAAGGCTGGCCGTCGCGCAGAAGCGTGAAATGGCCTTTGTCATCCTCCACGATTTTGACTTCACCGG
>JBDSAR010000362.1:0-5979 GCA_039922035.1 Chthoniobacteraceae bacterium | reverse complement strand
AATCCCGCCTCCAGCTTGCCGCCTGAGCGCTCCCCCCTTGAATCAACAACCTTAATCCATCATCCAAACAGCACAGCTCCCCACCGCCTGACCCGCCCTATTTGCTGAACTTGACGCACACAACCTCGTAGCGCGCAACGCTTGTTGCTCAAGCCGCCTCCATCCGGTGCAACTTCGGCGGCAAAGGCCTGACCATTCGCACGGCACCTTTGAGAAAATTGGACCGCCGTCACGCTCACTAAACCGATTCCAATCCAAATCGGTGCCCCACACTGTCTATTCCGCGAGGTCCGTTCGAGCGAAAACCCCACAGTCTCGAAAGAATCCTAAGCCTCAAATCCCATCCGTGGGTTACGGCACTCCGAATCAGATCGCGCGTGCCGAGGGTAAATGGATGCAATCGGTCACATGGGCTTGCGCCGACTGAAGACCGATATCCGAAGCACTGGATGGCGCATCATCTTCCTCGATTTGAGGCGCTTTTCGATAGGAGCGCATCACGAGGGCGCAACTGAACGCATATGCGATTCCGAATATGGCAAGAAAAGAAGTCATTTCGATTGCCTTTGGTTTGGTGAGGTGTCTTCGGACACCGTCACTCCAAGCTTGGAGGGTGTTTTCATGCTCTGGGGTTTGATAAATTAATTAGGTTTTTCATCGAAAGTTGACAAGTAAATTTTGTGTTAACTTGATGGAACGCGCAAACTGTCGGGACTGCTCGTTCCTGCACACGATTTCACGTGACAGGATTCGTAAGAAGCAAGTTCCGCGCCGACGACGGAATTTCGTGCTGGAAAACGGTCGCACTCTATTTGATGTCGGTGCACACCGGGAGAGCCTTCGATGTGAAGCTGAGCGAACGGCTCTCTCCCGTTGGCAAGGCGGCTGGTATGATTCTTCCTTCTTCAAGAAAGGTCACCTCATGTAGGCCGTGAAAAATGCGCAGGTTCGGCTCCAGATGCTGCGTCTGCACAGGATTCGAAAGCGGAACGCCTCTCAACACCGAGTGACGGGCAGTGAGCCCGCTTCGGAAAGGCTGCGACTCTTGCGATATTGGCACGGCGCACCCCGATTTAGGACTTGCGGACTAAGCTGCCTACGTCTGATGGATTCACGTCCATACCTGTGAACTCCCTGCTCCGCTCCGCTGTTTTCTCCGTCGCCCTCGTCACCTTCTCTGCCCGTGCGGCGGATGCGGACTTCCCGCTCGTCGCCGCGCAGGAGTGCCGGCCCCGCATGGGTCTTCCGAACTTTCTCGCAAAGGCGAAGACGCCCGGCGCGGAGATCAAGGTTGCGTATTTCGGCGGCTCGATCACCGCGCAGCCGGGGTGGCGGCCAAAGACGCTCGCTTATTTTCAGAAGACGTATCCAAATGCGAAGTTCAGCGAGATCAATGCTGCCATCGGCGGCACGGGCTCGGACCTCGGCGTCTTCCGGCTGCGGCAGGATGTGCTCACGCAAAAGCCCGACCTCATGTTCGTCGAATTCGCCACGAACGACGGCGGCGCTTTGCCCGAGCAGATTTTCCGCTGCATGGAAGGCATCGTGCGGCAGACGTGGCGCGCGCTGCCGCAGTGCGACATCTGCTTTGTCTATACGCTCACCGAAGCGCACTCGGCAGCGATGCTCGATGGCAAATTCCAGCGCTCCGCCAGCGCGATGGAAAAAATCGCGGACCACTACGGCATCCCGACGATCCACATGGGCATGGAAGTCGCGAAGCTCGCGAAGCAGGGCAGGCTCGTGTGGAAGGCGCCGCTGCCGAAGACGGACGACGAGAAGAAGGCGCTCGGCGACAAGTTTGTCTTCGCACCGGACAGCGTGCATCCGCATGTGGATACCGGCCACGAACTTTACCTGCAGGCAATCGTGCGCTCGCTGGAGCCGATTGCGGCAGTATCGAAAGCGCCGGGCGCGCACGCACTCCCCTCGCCTCTCATCGCGACGAATTTTGAAAACGCGAAGCTCGTCCCAATCAGTGAGGCCACACTTTCCAAAGGCTTCGTGCATCTCGATCCAGTGAAGGACGACTTCGGCAAACGCTGGGCGAACCGCATGACCTCGCTGCACAGAGGCTCGCAGCCCGGCGACACTCTGACGTTCAAATTCAAAGGCACGCGCGCGGCGATCTACGACATCATCGGACCGGACTGCGGACAAGTCATCGTCACGCTCGACCAGCAACCGCCGAAGACCGTGGCGCGCTTCGATGCCTACTGCACATATCACCGGCTCGCCACGCTGATGATCGGCGCAGATTTGCCGGACGAGGTCCACACGGTGAAAATCGAAATTCATCCCGAGCAGCCGGACAAGGCGGCGATCCTCGCCAAGAACGGCAACAAGATTGACAAGCCTGAGCGCTTTGCCGGGACGGCATTCTATCCCGGCGCGATTCTGCTGGCTGGTGAAATGGTGAAGTGAACCGCGGGCTCAGATCCCCTTGGGCATCCAGCGCTCGAACTTCGCCACCTCAGCCTTCGCCGACGAGTTGACCGGGATGCCCCAGAAATCGAAAAAGTCGCCGAGGTTCTTCTTTGTGATCTTCGAGTAGCGCACGAGGAACTGGTCGCGCTTCTCGTCATCGGTCTTCGGCACCGGGCCGAACGACGGATCGGCGAAGCTGTGCAGATAAGCGCGCCACGACTCCCAGCCGAAGGCTTGCACGAGCTGGATGTAAGTCGTGAGCGCGAGAAACGGCTCCTTTTTCCAAAGCTCGAATTTGTTGCCGGCCTTTTTGATCGCGGCGATGTGTTCCGCGAGCTTCTTCGGCGCGATCTCTCCGTGCCCGGTGAGCGGATCGTGGCCGAGCACGTACTCGATCACATACATGCCGAGCACGTTGTTCGTGACCTCGCCCGTGCCTTCGAATGTGAACTCGCCGCGCTGATGATTGTGGCCGAGCTCGTGGTAGTAGCCCCAGCCCGGCGCCTTCGTTTTGCTGAAAGTGACCATCTCATCCGCGGCGCTCACCGGCACCATGATCGGGTAGCCGCTGTGCATGTAGCCTGCGCTGATTTGCACGTCGCACACGTAGCGCTCGGGGCGCTTGCGATCCTTGGCCTGATTTGAAATTTCGTCCTGCGCGTCCACCACGCGCGTCCAGAAGTTCATCAGCTCCGTCGGGTTCGTGACCTTGCGCGCGTGCTCCGTCGGACAGCAGAGGATCACCTTGTCGCACACGAATTCTGCCCACGGTGCCTTGTGATGCTTGAGCACGCTGTTCCATTTCGCGTCGTCGTCGCGGCCGAGGATGAAAAGCGGGGCCTCGATGGCACCGGCGATGTTCACGCTGAAATCGGTCGTCAGTTTTGCATTGCCCGGCACCTCGATGAAGACGAGTCCACCGAAGGCATTCGCCGCGACGGTCGTCTCGGCCTCGAGGGGAATCGAACGCGTGATCTCCGGCGCGCGGTCCCATTTGTCGAGGTGGTAGAGCGAGTCGCTGTGGCAGCCGATGCGCACCGAGAAGCCCTTGCCGACCGCGGATGCGGGCACCTTCACCGAAATCTTGTCGCCCGCATTCACCCACAGGCCGGTGCTCGTCCAGCCGGGAATGTTCGGACGAATCGTGACATCGCGCGTCACGCGCGGCGCATCCGCGGGCGCGAGGCCGGGGAATTCCTTCGCCGCCGGATGTGGCTTGAGGTCCGCCGCCGCGGCCATTTTCAAAATGCGCGTCTCGATGCCGAGCCGGTTGCGCGCGGCCGCGTCCTTGTCCTGCATGAGTGGCTTCTTCGTCGTGGGAATCGCCGCAGTGCCGCCAGCCATCGCGCCCATGGCCGCGACCTGGAACGCCGAGCGCTCCGGAGGCTGCGTGGCCAGTGCGAGCTGGATCGCGCTGCTGCCCTGCGCAAATTCGGCGGGCGCGAGCGGCGTACCGCCCTTCTGCGTGCGCATCATCGCATCGAGCGCGAGCTGCGCATTCAGCAGCGGCGACAGCTCGGTGCGCGCGGTGAACTGCTTGTCCTTCCCGATGCCCGCATCCGTGAATGCAATGCCTGCCGCCGCGAGCGCGACGTTCAGCGCGTTGCCGGTGGTCAGTCGCTTGCCGCCGCTCGTCTGCTCAAAGGCCCAGCCCGTCATGCCCGCGACGAGACCGCCGCCGTTCTTCACAAAATCGAGTACGGCCTGCCCCTCCGCCTCGGCGGTGATGCCCTGCGCGTTGAGCACGAGCACGTCGAAATCGTGGATGCCCTTCTTCTCCGGCCCGCCTGCCAATTTTTTAACATCGATTCCCTTCGACTTGAGGAACGCCTCGCTCTTCGCGTCGTTCGTCGCCACGCGCGGCTTCTGCTTCGCCGTGCTCCACTTCACCGAATTCAAGAGCAGCACGCCGACGCTCGCTTCGTTTCCGTCGCCGGGATTGAGGTAGCTGTTGTGACCGAAAAGCACGATGCGTCCCTTTTCAAAACCCGCCGCGCCCACGAGCGCCGTCTCCGCCTTGCTGTCGTCCTCACCACCCGTCGCGATCACGGCAAACGCGGTCGCCCCCCACAGCGCGACCGGTCCCGGCGCACCGAGCTTCGGGAGCGAGGAGACGCCTGCGATGATTTTTGCACGCTCGGCAGACTGCCAGTTCGCCGCTGCCGGCGCACCAGCGGCAGGACGTGCATTCGGAGCAAGTGGCGCGAGTGGCGCGAGTGGCGCGAGTGGCGCGGCGGTGCCGGCTTGCACTGCGACGAGGGCGAGACAGGGAATGAGGAGACGCATGGGAAGAAAGCGAACGCTGATGTTTGTCGCACTTCGTCGCAAACGCAACCCATCCGCAGCTCAAACTACCCGTAGGCGCGGACGAAAGTCCACGGCGCGCGCCCTTCCGAGCGCGCTTCCTCCATGCCGCTACGCAAACAGCTCGTCCACCGGCTTCGCCTTCACCAGTTCGCGCGGCTGGTTGAGATGGTTATAGACGATCGTGTTCGGATCGATCCCGGTCGCGTGATAGATGCTCGCGAGAAGTTCGGTCGGATGCACCGGCTTGTCCTTCGGGCTCGCGCCGGTCGCGTCGCTTTCGCCGTGGACGTAGCCGCGCTTCGTGCCTGCGCCGGCGACGACTGCCGTGTAGCAATAGGGCCAGTGATCGCGTCCGTCAGAGCTGTTCACGTTGCCGCTCGTGCTCACACCCTTCTCGGGGCTGCGGCCGAATTCCCCGAGCGTGACGATGAGCGTTTCCTCAAGGAGGCCGCGCGATTCCATGTCCTGCAAGAATGCTGAGAAGCCCTTGTCGAACATCGGACCGGCCTGGTCCTTCAGGCGGGTCGTGAGGCCCGTGTGCATGTCCCACGAATGATTGTCGCTGTTTGCCACCTTCGGCCAGATCACCTCGACCACGCGTGTCCCGGCCTCGATGAGTCGGCGCGTGAGCAGCAGGCTTTGGCCGAATGTATTCATGCCGTAGCGCGCGCGCATCTTGTCGTCCTCGCGGTCCACCTCGAATGCCTCGCGCGCCTTGCCGTTGCTGATCAAATTCAGCGCCTTGTCGTAGTACTCGTCGAGGTGGTAGTTCGCGACGGCTTTGTCGATGTCCGGCATCGAGTCCTCGATCGACGTGCGCAGCCGCGCGCGACGCTGAAGACGCTGCGCGAAAACGTCGGGCCGCAGCTTGAGATCATCCACCTTCACCCGGTTCATCTTCGTAAGGTCCAGGTCATCGCCCTCCGGAAACAGCGTGTACGGATCGTACGCCTTGCCGAGGAAGCCCGCCGTGCCGCCCTTCCCGACGACGTTCGACTCCTGCAGCGGACGCGGCAGCATCACGAACGGCAGCACCGGCTCTGTCGGCGGTTTCAGGCGGATGATGTTGCTCCCGAAATTCGGGAAATCCTTCGGGCTCGGCGGCTCGAGCTGGCCGCTCGGCGACACCTTGTCCGTCGTGTAGCCCGTCATGATCTGGTAGATCGCCGCCGTGTGATTGAAGAGCCCGTTCGGCGTGTAGCTCATCGAGCGGATCATCGAGAACTTGTCGTTCAGCTTCGCCAG
>JBDSAR010000361.1:0-19759 GCA_039922035.1 Chthoniobacteraceae bacterium | reverse complement strand
GCGGCCCGTGCCCCGGTGGTTGATGCGCGCCGCGCTCACCTCCAGCCACCCGACCGCCTCCATGATGAAGTGCACCCGATGATCCTCCGGCCCCCAGTCCCGCCAATCCGGCGGCAGGAGCAGCGGGTTGTCGCGATCGATCGGGACGAAGCGCGCGGGCAGCCTCCCTTCAACCCGCCATTTCAAAATCCGGCGCGCGGTCAGTCCGGCAGGCTGCTAGCTCCCACTTAGTCCCGCCGCGAGTTGAGCTTCGCGAGCAGACGCAGGATTTCGAGGTAGAGCCACACCAGCGTGACCAGCAGGCCGAAACCGGCGTACCATTCGAGATACTTCGGGGCACCGAGCTTCGCGCCCTGCTCGATCACGTCGAAGTCGAGCACGAGATTCAGCGCGGCGATGACCACGACGAAGACGCTGATGCCGATGCTGAGCATCCCGCCGCCATTCATGAAGGCCATGTTCACGCCGAACATCCCGAGAATCCACGAGACCAGATACAGGAGGAAGATGCCGCCGGTCGCGGCGATGACGCCGGCCTTGAATTTCTCCGTGGCCCGAATCAGACCGGCGCGATACGCGAAGAGCATCGCGAAGAGCGTGCCGAAGGTGAGCATCGCGGCCTGCAGGACGATGCCGTGCGTCTGCATGTTGTAGAGCGCGGAGACGCCGCCGAGGGCGAGGCCCTCCAGCAGCGCGTAGATCGGCGCGGTCACGGCAGACCATTCCTTTTTGAACGTCGTGATGAGCGCCATGATGAGGCCACCGATAGAGCCGATGAGGATCAGCGGCATCGCGGATTCGACCCGGTTCCACGCAAACACCGCGGAGAAGATGGCGAGGGCGAGGAGGATGGCGGACTTGTTCACCGCGCCTTGGATCGTCATGCGTTGCTCGCCGGCGGCGATGGGCTGGTTGAAGGTCGCCGGGGACAATGTGGGATTCGATGTGCGCATCATATGGACGGGAAGATAGCCGGGCGGCTGAAGGAAGCAACACGCACAGCGCGAAGTCTGCGGCGCTTCACATTTTCCAGACGCCGACGGCAGCCGGCAAGCCGCGGCACTTGAGCGCGAGGCATTCGCAGGTTAGGTCTGCAGCAATGCTCCGTCCGCGTCTCACCATCATCGCCGCCCTCGGCCTTCTGCTGCCATTCCCTGCCGCGTTCGCCGACACGTCGGCTTTTGCACAGGCAGGCGTGCCATTTCTGGAAAAACACTGCGTGTCGTGCCACGGAAAGGAAAAGCAGAAGGGCGACTTTGCGCTGCATGAATTCCGCGACGACCTCTCGGTGCTGCGCGCGCGCAAACGCTGGCGCGATGTGGTCGAGCAGGTGCGCTCCGGCGACATGCCGCCGGATGACAAGCCGCAGCCGTCCGCGGACGAAAAGAAGCGCTTCCTCGAGTCGGTCGCCGGAATTTTTTCAAAGGCCGACAACGGCAAGCCCGATCCCGGTCGGCTCACAGTGCGGCGGCTGAACCGCAACGAATACAACAACTCGATCCGCGATCTGCTGCACATCGAGTTCCGGCCCGCGGATGATTTCCCGAGCGACGATGTGGGGCACGGCTTCGACAATATCGCCGACGTGCTCACCGTCTCTCCGGTGCTCATGGAGCGCTACCTCGACGCAGCGGACAAGATTGCCGCCCAAGCCATCCCGCTCAGCGCCACCACTCCGCCGAAGCGCACAATGTCCGCGAAATTTTGCGAGCCTGCTTCGGCGAATGTGCCGCAGTCGAAATTCCGCCCGCTCACTGCGTCGGAAGGCGACGCGGTGAAATCCGGGCCGATCAACACGCCCGTGCGAATCACCGCGGATGGCGACTACATCATGCGCGCGCGCCTGTATGCGAAGTCTGCGGACGGCAAACCCGTGCGCGTGGCGATGATGGTGACTGGCGGGGTGATCGCGAAACCGTCCTCCGCCGGGGAACTCGCGAAGCTCGACGGAGCATGGCTCGGGAATGTGAAACGCGCGCACATTTTGAAGAGCGTGGAGATCACCGGGAAGTCCGAGAACGAAGCGCAGACCATCGAGGCGAAAGTGCCGCGTCTCGAGGGCATCGAGCGGATTGTGCTGGCGGCGTTCAAACCGCAGGGCGGGCAGCCTGCGCCCACGCTCTTCGTCGAGTGGCTCGAATACGAGGGGCCGATGGACGCGCGCAGCGCCGCCACCAAATCACTGCTCACCGCGACGCCCGGAAAACCACAGGCGGAGCAGACCCGCGAAATCCTGGCGCGTTTCGCAGTGCGAGCATGGCGGCGGCCCGTGACGGGCGAGGAGCTGGATCGGCTCACGAAGCTCGTCGCCTACGCGATGGGGCACAACGACACTTGGGAAGAAGCGATGCGCCGCGCAGTGAGCGCGGTCCTTGCGTCGCCGAAGTTTGTTTTCCGTCTCGAACCGGACGATCAGCCGCAAAGCGCCGAGCCTCATGCGGTGGATGAATTCCAACTCGCGACGCGGCTCTCCTATTTCCTGTGGAGTTCATGCCCGGACGACGAACTGCTCCGCATCGCTTCCGAGAAAAAGCTGAGCACCGGACTCGATGCGCAGATCAAACGGATGATTCAGGATCCCAAAGCCGACGCGCTGATTGAAAACTTCGCGATGCAATGGCTTCAGCTCGGACGACTCGCCTCGCACAGCACGGACCCGAAGACTTTCCCATCATGGAAGACCGAACTCGGTGCAGCCATGGTCGAGGAGACACGGCGCTACTTCGGCGAAATCGTCCGCACGGATCGCAGCGTCCTCGATCTGCTGGACGGCGATTTTACGTGGGTGAACCAGCGGCTCTCGGAACTCTATCGCATCAAGGACGCAGGCACCTTTCAAAAGGACGAATGGAAGCGCGTATCGCTGGCAGGCACGCCGCGCGGAGGATTGCTCACGCAGGCGAGCATCCTCACGGTGACATCCAATCCCACCCGCACCTCGCCCGTGAAACGAGGCAAGTGGGTGCTCGAACAACTCCTCGGCACACCGCCGCCGCCCGCGCCGCCGAACATCCCTTCGCTCGATGACAGCAAGCGCAACGAACTCAAAGGCACCTTTCGCCAGAAGCTCGAGCAGCACCGTGCCGATCCGAAATGCGCGAACTGCCACGCGAAGATGGACGCGTTCGGATTTGCGCTGGAAAATTTCAACGGCATCGGCCAGTGGCGCGACCGCGACGAGACGGGCGCGAACATTGATGCCTCCGGCAAGCTGGCGACGGGACGCGAAATCAAAGGTCTCAGCGACATGAAGGTGCTGCTCCGCAGCCGGAAGCAGGACTTCGCGCGCTGCCTCACGGAGAAGATACTCATCTACGCGCTGGGCCGCGGTCTCGACTGGTACGACGAGCCCACGATCACGCGCATCGCGTTTGCGCTGGAAAAGAACGACTATCGCTTTTCCACGCTCATCAGCGGCATCGTGAGAAGTCCCCCATTCCTCATGAGACGCAGCACCGCGCAGGCGGAGCAAAAGTAGGCCGGGTTTTCCAACCTCGCGCGGGCGAGCGCAGAGGGTGAAGCGCCGCGCGTCCCGCCGGCCACGTCCTTGCGCCGCAGGCCCGAACTCTCTTTGTGCGTTGGCGGGAAGCCGGATGGAAGTGAGGCCGAAGTGACGCTGCGCGTGGTGTCGTCGTGGCCGCCGGGACGGGCAGCGCTCCAGCCGCTACGCGCCGAGCAGCGTCTTTGCGTGCGCGAGGGCGGAGGCTCCCTTGCCTCCAAGCATCCGCGCAATCTCGGCTGCACGATCGGCGCCTGCGACGGCGGTGAGTGTGGAGACGGTCCGTCCGCCCGTGAAATCCTTCGTCACGACAAACTGCGAACGCGCGAGCGCGGCGACCTGCGGGAGATGGGTGATCGCGAGCACCTGCCGCTCGGCGGAAATGGCCTTCATCTTTGCGCCCACCGAATGCGCGATTTCACCGCCCACGTTGGCATCAATCTCGTCGAACAGGAGCAGCGCGATCGTGTCCTGCGCGGCGAGCGCGGATTTCACCGCGAGCATTACGCGCGAGATTTCACCGCTGCTTGCGATGGCCTTGAGCGGCTTGGCGGGCTCACCGGGATTTGGCGCGAAGACGAATTCGACCGACTCCATGCCATGCGGTCCCGGCTCCTGCGCGGCGGCCAGCGCGACGGTGAAGTCCGATTTCTTGAATCCAAGATCGCGCAGGTGCCCGGTGACTGCGTTCGCGAGCTTTGGTGCTGTCGCGGTGCGCTTCGCGGAAAGTTTGCGCGCGGTGTCGAGCACCGCTTTCCGCCGCGCCGCGATCTCCGTTTCGAGGCGCTTCAGTTCTTCGCCGCGCGATTCGATTTTCCGCAGGCGCTCGGCTGCGGATTCGCCGAAAACGATCACCTCTCCGAGAGTGCCGCCGTATTTCCGCTTCAGCGTCTCAAAAAGTGAAACCCGTTCCTCCAATTCCGCGAGGGCGGCAGGCTCGAGATCGAGGTCTTCGGCGTAGTGCGAGAGTCCGGACGCCAGCTCTTCAATTTCAGCAAGACCGCGGAGCAAGGTGTCCGAAAATCGTTTTGCAGCCGGGTCCACCCGATCGAGATCGCGCAGCACTTTGCCGACTTCATTCAGCCGGACCATCGCGGAATCGTCCGACTCCGACAGCCGCCCGAGCGCACCGCTGCACAGTTCCAGCAGCCGCTTCCCATTCGACGCAGTGTGATAGCGCGCGACGGTCTCCTCCTCCTCGTCGGGACGCAGGTGGGCGGCCTCGATCTCGTTGACCTGATGGCGGAGCAAATCCACTTCGCGTTCAAGAGCGGCCTCGCTGCCGGCGAGTTCATCGTGCTCGGCGATCGTGCGATTGAGCGCGCGGTATTGCCCGGAATACTTTTCCCGCAGCGGATCGGCGCCGGCAAAGGAATCAAGCAGATCAAGCTGCCGCTCGACCGAAAGCAGTGACTGATGATCGTGCGGGCCGTGCAAATCCACAAGACCGTCGCCGAGTTCCTTGAGCACGTTCAGCGTCGTCGCGCTGCCGTTGATGAACTGGCGGTTCGTGCCCGCGGTCGCAAAGCTGCGCTTCACGATGAGCTGGCCGTCCTCGCAGGGCTCGATCCCCTGCTCTTCCAGCCATGCGTTCAGCCGCTTTGGATCCGGCGGAAGGAAGACCGCCTCGACGGTGCAATTTTCCGCACCGCTGCGGATGAGCGATTTGTCCGCGCGCTCGCCAAGCACGAGCTTCAGTGCGCCGACGATGATGCTTTTCCCCGAGCCCGTCTCGCCGGTGATCGCGACGAAGCCGGGGCCGGGCTGCCACTCGAGTTCCTCGACGAGGGCGAGGTTGCGGATGCGAATGGAGACAAGCATGGCGCGATGAAATGCCGGATGGTTTCCGCTTCAGAAAAGTCCTACAGCCATTTCTTCCAAGGCTTCAGCAGCGTGCCTATTTCCTTCAGTTCTTCGGAGCGCAGATCGTTCAGCGGTGGCCGAACGAAGCCGCCGACCTGGCCTGTGAGATCCATCATCGTTTTCATCACGCTCACCTCGTAGCCCTTTCTCCGGCCACGGAAGGCGTAAAGCGGCGTGACGAGTTCACGCATGATGGCGGTGAGTTCCGCATCGGCTGCGGGCGTGCGCGCAGAGGCGAGTTCATGCAGGCGGTAGGAAAGGCGCGGCGCGACATTCGCGATGCTGCTCGTGTAGGTGCGGACGCCGAGGCTGTAGTACGCGGGCACGCAATCGTCGCCAGCGCCGCCGATCCAGTGCAGGCGCTCACCGACGCGCGCGATGATCTGCTGGAAGCGGCGGATGTCGCCCTGACCGTCCTTGAAGGCGATGAAGTTCGGGATCGTCGCGAGACGTTCGACTGCGGCAGGCGAGAAATTTGCGTGATCGCGGCTGTAGATCAGCACACCGCGTTTTGTCGCGGCGGCGGTGTTGCGGTAATAGTTGAAGAATCCCTCGTCATTCGCATCGCCGGGATAGTACGGCGGGAAGATCAGGATGCCATCCACGCCGGCGAAGCTGCATGCGCGCGTCATATGGACGGCGGTCTGCGGGCTGAAGCCGACGCCCGCGAGCACGGGATGGCGGCCATTCACTTCCTCCAGCGTCGCCTTCACGACGGCCAGATGCTCATCGGGCGAGAGTGAATGCAGTTCGCCAGTGCCGGCTCCGGCGACGATCGCGCAGACTTGCTGGCCGACGAGCTTGCGGATATTGCGTCGCAGGCCGGCGAGATCGAGCGCGAGATTCTTTTTGAACGGAGTGACGGGGAACGCGATGACGCCGCCGAGGCGGGCGCGGAGTTGTGCGGGTGTGAGTGGCATGTGTGGGTGCGGATGTTGAACTTAGAGCGCGGGCATTTCCAGCCAGAGTGCGCGGTTGCGGAAATCGAAGGTGGTGCGCCAGCGTTCGAGCAGTTCGGAGCCGACGCGGACCTGCCACGGGCCTCCGCTGCTGTCCACGAGGACATTTGGCACAGGCAAACCACCGACGTAGATGACGGACAGACGGAACGTGCGCCCACGGATCATGCCGCCGAGGCCGGCGGCCTTGAACGTTCCGCCCGACGTCGCGGCGGATTCGAGGCCGAGGTCGCGGACGATTTTTTCGTTGATGAAAAGCTGATCGCGCGCGCCGGTATCCACGAGTGCGGAGTAGGTGCGTCCATTGATCACCACGGGCACGTAGGGCAGCGACTCGCGCATTTCCATCGGCACGCGCACGGCACCCCGTGAAGCCACGAAGGGCGTGGAGCCTGAAAACATCATGCGCTTTGCGCGGTAGTCGAAGGTGACGAACGAGAACGCGGAGAGGATCGGGGCACCAAGAAGGTTCACATCGAAGCCGCCGACGTGAACGCCGCCGAAACGCAACGCCGAGGACTCGCGCCGGAGAATCGTGACGAGATCGTGGAATTCGATCGCGCCGAGCCGCGCACTGTCGAAACGCGCGAGCCATGCGCGCTCCTCGCCGCCGATGCCGCGGACGCGCAGAGTGCCATCCGTGGGCGCGTACACGTCGGCCTTTGTCGAGAGCGCGATGTCCGCCTCGACGACGCTGAGCTGCGCGCCTGTGTCCGCGATGAAGCGCACGGGCTTTGCCTGGTTCAGGCTGATCTGGATGGTCGGCAGCCCGCCGGCGCTGCTGTCCATCGGGACTTCGATCGGGCGCTCCGGGAGTTTCGCGCGGAAAAGTTTCAGGCGATACCTTTCCCCGCCGGGCAAAATCTGAAAGCCGAGCTTGTCACCGGAGATTGCGCGCTGCCGGAGACGTGTCTCCGAATTCCGGGTGATCGGCACCGACCGCACGGTGCAGCCTGCGGCAAATGCGAGCAGGGCGACCGCGATGGCGCGGAGAATTTTGGTGCGGCTCAGCATTACCAGCGCGGCAGGAGCCGCTCCCATTTGGGGTCCACATGCCTGCGCATTTCCGCGGTGTCGTCGCGCTTACGATATGGGCATTTCGCGTAGCGCTCACGACCGCGCGCGACCTGATCGTGATCCAGTTCCACGCCGAGGCCGGGCTTGTCGGGGATGACGACGCTGCCTTCCACGAATTTGATCCGGCCACCGACGACGATCTCGTCCTTCGCCTGACTCCACGGATAATGCGTGTCGCATGCGTAGCTGAGGTGAGGCGTGGCGGCGGCGGCGTGAGCCATCGCCATGAGCGAGACGCCGAGGTGCGAATTGCTGTGCATAGAAAGGCCGAGGCCCCACGTCGCGCAGATTTTCGCGAGGTGCTGCACCTGCCTCATGCCGCCCCAGTAGTGGTGATCGCAAAGGACGATCTGCACGGCGTCTTCGCGGATCGCCTGCGGCAGATCGGCGAAGCATGTCACGGCGACATTGCTCGCGAGCGGGACGTTGCAGCCTGCATCGAGGAGCGCGCGGCGCACTGCGGACATTCCGGAAATGCTCGCGGTGGGATCTTCGAGATAGCCGCCGGTCGCGGAGCCGAGTTCCTCGCGGAGTTCCTTGCCGACACGGATGCTCGTCTCGACGCTCCATGCGCAGTTCGGGTCCATACGCACGGGCAGGCCGAAGGCCTTTCGCAGCGCGCGCACGCTCTCGATCTCGATGTCCGGATCGAGCACGCCGGTCTTGAACTTGACGTCCTTGAACCCGTACTTCGCGATGAGCTGCCGCACCTGAGCGACGATGCCCTCGGGCGAGAGTGCCTCGCCGTATTCGTCCTCACGCACATCACCGCCTTCGCCGCCGCCGCCCGCGTGTTTGTAAAATGGATACGCACTGAACGGCACCGCATCACGCACACGGCCGCCGATGAGATCGCACACGGGCTGGCCGACGGTCTTGCCGATGAGATCGAGGCAGGCAGTCTCGACTGCGGAATAGGTGCGCGCAGTCGCATCAAGCGGATTTTCGCCCGGCACGAGCATCGTCTGCGAACGCGCATCGCCCGCGCCTTTGCCCTCGACCATGTCCACGAGCGTGCCGCTGAGCCTGAACGGATCCGCGCCGATCAGCCGCGGGCGCAGTTGCTCCAGCGCATCCGCGGGAGCCTCGCCGCCGTACGTCTCGGCGATGCCGGTGATGCCGTCATCACTCGTGATTTCCAAAATGGTCCGCAGCGCGTACGGCTGGTGCAGGCCGTAGCTCGAACGGAGCGGCGGGTCGGCGATGGCGATGCGATGGACGGCGACTTCGGAAATGCGCATGTGCCGAACACTGCCGCGAAGCCGCGGCGAGGCGCGAGCAGATTCGCGCCCGGCACTGGCCAAGTGCGCGGTGCTGTGATTTGCTCGGACGGATTTGATGATACGCCTCCTCTTCGCCCTGCTGATCCTTTTCGCCGCCACGCTGCCACGCGCCGCGGCGGATGAATGGTTTTCCGACCAATACCACTGCGCGCTGACGATCCCGACCCAGGAATCATGGGCAGCGGCGACGCGGCAGCAGCTTCCGAATGGCGAGGTGATTTTTCACGCCGCCTCAATGACCACGAGCCAGGGCCTGATGCTGACCTATGTGCCCGACATGCCCTCCAGCGATCTCAACAATCCGGCGCTTGTGAAACGCATCACCGAGCTGTTGGAGTCGCAGGGCTGGAGCGCGGAGAACTCCACGAGGATGGAGTGGAAAGGGCGGCCATTCCTTCAGTTCATCGCGCAGCGGAGGGATGTCGTCGCCGGCAAGCTGATCGGCATCGCCCGCGCCACCATGCGGGAGCGGAAGCTGTACGTCATCACCGCCTACGGCAAAGGCGAGGCGGACCGCGCGAATGATTTGGAATTCATGCGAGTGATGGAGACATTCCGTTTCGTCGATCAGCCCACCGCGATCGTCAATCATCCCACCGGGCCTTCCGCAAAGACTTATCGGATGGCGATGCTCGGTGCGGCCGGCGCCGCCGTGATGCTCATCGCTGCGTTGGGCGTGCTGCTTTTCCTCTCGCGGCTGCCACCGGAAGAGTCTGCTTGAGCCGCGGGCAGCAAAACCATTCCCTACCGCTTCATGCGTGCCATCCTCCCCTGCCTGCTCCTCTGCCTCGCCATCCCCGCATGGGCTCGGGAGTGGAAGAATGAAATTTTCCATTGCGCGGCAAATATCCCCGAGAGCGCCGGCTGGCAGATGATTGACGCACCGCCGGTGCCGGGACTCGCACCCGTGCTTGTGATGCAGAATTCGGCGAGGCAGACGGTCTTCGGGATCAACGTCGTCGAGAAATATCGCGACGCGAATCTCGCGGAACCCGGCATCCAAAAGGAGCTTGAGGCGCTGCTGCGGCAGTTCGGCTACGAGTTTGTCGGACATTCGAATGTGACTGCCGGGCGGATCACCTGGCTGCAGTACAGCGTCCGCGCAGGCGCCAGTCAGCCGCCGGTCAGCGGAATCATCCGCTTCGGATCAGCGGGCGGATACGTCTTCAGCATCACCATGCTGCGCGGCGGCGGGCCGGAGGCTTCGCAGGATGTTGAACTTCAGCAGGCCGCGGCCAGTTTCCGAATGCTGCCGGCGGGTTCCATCGCAGCCGGCAGCGCCCCCGGGACGGTGCAGCCTGGCAGCGCGGAGGGAAAGCCATCTCAAAACGCGACCCTGCCGAAGACAGCCAATACGCCTGAAAAGGTGGCGGCCAACGAGGAGGAGTCAACCGCGGAGGACAATTCCCATGCACGCATGATTTGGGCCGGTGCCGCGGCGCTGGCGGTGCTGGTTCTCTTCTTTGGAATCATCGCCAGAAAGCCCTCCAATTAGCGACAGGCGATCCACGACGCGGAAGACCTTGCATCGGATGGGCGCAGGGCTTCGTGCGAATGGACCCGGACTTTTTAAGGAAACGAAAAAGGGTGGCCGGAAGATATCCGACCGCCCTGTCTTCACTTGAGCCGGTGTCTAGTGGCCCAGATGCCCGTCGTTGAAGTCGCCGTTGAGGATGCGGGAAATAAAGCCACGCTGGTCACTGATGATCGGAGGGAGGAAGGGATAGCCCGCCGGCGGACAGGCGGGGGAAACGAGGTTCGCATTCCCACCCTTATCAATGGCGGGGCTGCCAGGCAGCAGGGCGAATGTCAGCGTCGGTCCGCCGTTGTTTTGCAGCGAGCCGAGCTTGAGATTCAGCGAAAGGGTGGCGGTGCCGAGCAAGTCGGGCGACTGATATGAGGCGATCGGCCCGGGCGTTGAGCCACTCGTGTTTCCAATCAGATTGAAACCCTGCCTAATCGGGCTGCCGACGAGTCCCCCAATGAAGACATCGGGTCCGGTTGATGCCAGGTTACGTGCGATGATCGTATTGCGAATTTCCAAGCTCTGCCCGGTCAGGAACTGAGGGCGCCGCGATTGCAAATTCCGCCCCCGTTGCCCAATGCTGCCCTGTTCCCTGAGACCGACACGCGGAGGAGTGAGAGATAGCCTGTGTTGAGGATACCGCCGCCGCCCGAGTCATTGCCATTCAAGGTCAGGTCAGGCCCGACGGCATTGCCCTTGGTAATCGTCAGGTCCGAGATGATGGAAGATGCGGCAAAGCTGCCGCTCACATGCCTTTTGATTTTTCATCATCAGGGGACCCGGTCCATTTTCAACCGGAGGAATGCCGCACCCGTCGAGCCGAACGGAACCCGGTAGCGATAAGTCAGCCGAGTCGGTGGCATGGGATTCGACAGGGTGACTGCCTCCACATTGGCTACGCTCCACACCGCGAGGTCGGGGCAGCCCTCGACGGAGAACTGGACGTCGGTGGCATTGGGATTCGGGACGAAGGAGAGTGTAAGATAGCCGCTCACCATCGTCGGCTGCGGAAGTTCCAGCACGTCGCCGACTGTCGGATCGATTCCGAGCCCGTATTTGACCACATTTGCCACGCCATCGTGCGCCCAGCTCGCCGTGTCGCTGGCCGCGGGCGTGTTTGCCGCAGCGCCGAAATTCTGAAGGCGCCACCGGTCAGCGGGCTTGTCGTGGAGGGTCACGGTGCCGGCGATGTCTGCGCCGGGGTTATAGCTCGGGGAAATGGCGAGCGTGAGCAGCACCGTGCGATCCCCCTCGGCGAAATTATTCGGAATCGGCGTGACCGCGATGTTTGCCGACGAGACGCCGGCTGCGAGCGTCAATGACGGCGGGATCACGACGCACGCTGTGCCGTTCACGGCCGAACCTCCGACGGTGAAATCCACGGTGAGCGGAATCATCGCGGCACCAGTGCGCGACACAGTGATCGCGCCGGACACCGGGCCGAACTCCGAGGCTTCCGGCACGGTTGCGGAAATCGTGACAGCCGGCGAGAGCACGGTGAAAGACGTGTCTGCGAGAGCGCCCGAGGCAAAGACATCCGCGCCACCGGACACCGTGACCGTGGCTGTGTAATCCGCCGGCGACGAACCGGTG
This sequence comes from Chthoniobacteraceae bacterium, assembly GCA_039922035.1. Lineage (GTDB taxonomy): Bacteria > Verrucomicrobiota > Verrucomicrobiia > Chthoniobacterales > Chthoniobacteraceae > SXWH01. The sequence continues at coordinate 7,960 of JBDSAR010000361.1, read as the reverse complement.
CCGAGGGTCACTGAAAAAATCGGCCCGGTGTAACTCTCGCCCGGAAGCAGAATGCCGGGGACATTCGCAAAAAACGTGTTGCGCTGCAGCGTGACACCGGCAGGCGCCGAGACGGAGACGGCGAGATCGTTCAGAAAAATCTTCGCTGTCGCATCGGTGTTCGTGAGCGTGCCGGTGAAGGCGATCGTCGCGCTCGCGGCGGCATTCACGGCCGCCGGACTGAGCAGGAAATCAAGCGCCGCACGCGCGTCCGCCATTCCGACCGCGAAACAAAGGACCGCAAGGATGACGCGTGCCGCTTTCACGGGTCACTGGCCGATGGCGTAAAGGATGGCGTCCGAGATCGCGAAGACGGTCCCGTCGATCCCAATGATGGTCGGTGTGTACGCCTCCGCGCGTGCGATGGGGAAAATGACGGTCTGCGAAAGGGTGTTGTTCGTGAAATCCCAGCGATACGCCCGCCCGTCCTCGTTGTTCACGATGGCGCACTTGCCGGCAGGGTCCACGGCGGCGGTATTGATGCACCACTCGCGCACAGCGTTGGGAGTCGTCGGCGAAACGTGCTCGGCATCCGGCGTCGGGCCGGCCTTCGTGAGGATCTCCTTCATCACGGTTGCCCCGGAAATGGCGTCCGTCTGCGTGTCATTCGGATCGAGCACGGCCAGCTTGTTCACTCCATCGCCGCCGCCCTCCACGTAGTTGTTGTATTTCGTCAGCAGCAGATACGGCGAGGTTCCCGTGTACGACGGCACCGCCGACTTCGGCACGACCGATGCGGTGTCGTCCCATCCGAATGCGCCGGGTGTCTTGGTCTGCGAGAGCGCGCCGTCGAAATGCAGCAGCCAGCCGCGGAGATGATTCGCGCCAAACGGATTTTCCAGCACGCCGTAATACACATCACCATCCGGGCCTACCGTGGGTGCCGCGGAGCCATCGTCCGGAAGGATCGCGTCGTTCGCGGTCTGGAGCACGTCCTTCAGCCGCACGCGGGCGATGGGCGCGAGCGTCGGGCTGAGGCTGTCGAGCGAGACGAGCCAACCGCTCGAAAAATTCCCGCTGTTCACAGCGACGTAAAGGGTCCTGTGGTCATTGCTCAGCGCGGGCGTGCAATTATGCACCACCTTGGAGATGCCCCCGTCCGCTGCCGCCGACGTCGCGGAAACCCACGTGCCAGTCCCATCCGGCGCGATGCGCGCAATGCCGCCCTGCAGCGCAGGCGTCGTCGCGCCCGTGACCAAAAAACCGAAGAAAATGTTCCCGTAGCGATCCGACGTGATCGGGGTGTTGATCTTCACGTTCGCATCGAAGCCCGCCTGATCCGCCTGATAGTTCGCCAGCCCGTAAAAGGCGATCTGCCCTTCCCCGCCCGATGCCACGTCGGGCGCATCGCGGTAATGCACCGTCCCGCCGGAGCCGGCGAAATAGACGCGGTTCTTCGGCGTGATCGCGGGGCCAAAGGACGGAACCCAGTTGTGCGAGGGCAGCGTGTAATCGCTCGCCCTGGTCCAGAGCACCGTGCCGTCCCCCCCATTCCGCGCCTCGACCCGGAAGCCGTCGTAGGTGCCGGTCTTCACGGGGAAAATGATCGTGTTCGCCCGCGTCGCGAGCGGCGTGCCGTAGTGGATCAGCAAGTCGCCGGACCCGTTGTATTGCGGATGCAGATCCACAGGGGCCGACCAGCGGATCCTGCTCATCGGCTGCGCGGGTGCCGGCGAAATCCCGGAGTGCTGCGCATTATGCCCGTGCCCGCTCCACGGCACCGCGATGCTCTGCGCGCCGCACCATGTGACGGAGGAGAGCAGGGAAGCAGTGCAAAGCAAAGTCCGTAGCGGCGGAAAGGGAGAAAACATTCGGGTCGGGAAACTGGAAAATATCAGCCGAAAAACATTTCTCAACCGGCTTTGTGCCAAATCCGTGTGTCAAATCACACGGTTCGCATATTTTGAAGCTGGAAACCGTGAATCGGCGGCATTGTTCCTGGCGTCCAACTATCCGTCCCCTCCTCTGCGCCAAAACTGGACAACCACGATTGCCACACTGGCGCGTTGCGCGACGCCAAGGGCAGAAGGCATGGGTGAGCAGTGCGCGGATCCTCGAACACGCGGTCGATGTGAAAGCAGGGACGGGCTGGAAAAAAAGCGCCTGCGCTAAAGCAGGTTCGCCGGCTGGTTCGTGCTCTCGAGCACCGCACGCCACAGATCGCCATGCGGATCCACGTGGCTGCGCCCGACCGTCACCAATGGGATCGGCACATGCACATACGAGCAATGCCAGCGGCCGACGAGCATCCCCGTCTTCCCCGCCATCGCGGCGTGGACGGCATGCTGTGCGAGATGCTGGCAGTAGAAATTGTCCTGCGCATTCGCCGGAACGCTGCGGATCGCGTAGCTCGGATCCATGTATTTGAGCGTGAGATCCACCCTGCGTTCCTTGAAGAAGCCGGTGATCTTGTCCCGCAGGAAAACGCCGATGTCCTTCGGCCGCTTGTTTCCGCTGGCGTCGATCTCCTCGTAACCCTCCATCAGTTCCTGGCCTGCGCCCTCGGCGACGACGATCACCGCGCTCTTTTTCTTCGCGATCTTGTAGCGGATCGCCTCAAGCAGGCCGCGCTCGCCCTCGAGCGCAAACTTGACCTCGGGAATGAGAACGAAATCCACGTTCCCATCCGCCAGCGCCGCATAGCACGAGATGAAGCCTGACTCTCGGCCCATGAGCCGCACAAGGCCGATTCCATTCGGCGCACCGAGCGCTTCCGCATGCGCCGAGCGCACGACTTTCACCGCCTCGGCAAACGCCGTCTCAAATCCAAACGATTTGTCGAGATACTGGATGTCGTTATCAATCGTCTTCGGGATGCCGATGACGGCCTTCTTCAGCCCGCGACGCGCGATTTCGTCCGAGATGGCCTGCGCACCTTTCAGCGAACCGTCGCCGCCGATCACGAAAAGCATGTCCACCCCCATGTCCTCAAGCGTGTCCACCATTTCGCCCACCGACTGGTTGCCGCGCGAACTGCCAAGGATGGTCCCGCCGAGCAGATGGATCTGCTTCACAGACTCGGGCCTGAATGTGATCGGCGTGTGTCCCTGGCTCTGGACGAGCCCCTGGTAGCCGTATCGAAATCCGAAAATCTTCGTGACGCCATAGCGTGTCCAGAGCTGCGTCACGAGCCCCTTGATGATGTCGTTCAGCCCTGGACAGAGCCCGCCGCATGTGACGATGCCGGCGGTCGTGCGCACGGGATCGAAGAAGAGTTTTCCCCGCGGCCCCGCCATCTCGAAACTCTCGACGCCCTCGGCCTGCGGATCGATCGGCGGCCCGTGGAGGTCCACGTGGTGCTTCACCAGCACGCGCTCGTCATCGCTTCGGAATTTGACCTCCAGACTGCTCGCAGTCTGCAGTGGTGATCTGAATTCACACGGTCCCAGATTCTTGATCCTCGTTGGCATTGGAGCGGGTGGGTGTGCAGGCATGCCGATTTGCGCGCAAGCGAATTTTGACTTTCTCCACCTCTCATTTTCGTCGCTGTTTCGGAAACGGGACGAAGCACGGAATCGCAGACTGCGGAGCGACGGCGTGAAACGCATCAGAGTGGGCCGATGTGACGCGAATCCGAAATCTGCTGCGTCAGCGCGTCTCTGCATTTCACGGCAGACCGGGTGCCCGACACGACCGCGGCCCGCCATCCCTCCATCCAAGACGCCCGCGCTCATTTGAAAATCCCGTGGCATGAGCGATGCTAAAACAAATTACAGCACCATGCTGACCCTGAGCAACAACACGAAGCACCACACTGAGGCCACATGCCGGGCGCTTCAGGCTGCGGAAGGCTACGTGTTTTTCACCCTCTATCGCGAGGCACTCAGCGAACTCGACGCCATCCCCATCCAAGAGCTGCACGACTGCGATGTGCTCATCGCGCGCATCCGCATCCTGCTGCATCTCGGGCGCTGGAGAAAGGCGGCGCAGCTCTCCGCGCGAGGTGCGGCAGTCCACAATTCCGAGGACGAATTCACCGTGCAGCGCGCCTTTGCGCTGCATCAGCTCAATCTCGGCGAACAGGCCGCCCGTGTTCTTCTCGCGGCGCCCGAGTGGATCCGCCGCACCGGGATCCTGCACTACAATCTCGCCTGCTACGAGGCGCGCTGGGGCAATCTCACCGTCGCGCGCCAGTGCGTGCAGACGGCCATCCAGCTCAATTCCGCGATCAAGAAAAACGCCCGCCAGGATCCCGATCTTGCCGAGCTTTGGAACTGAGCGCCGGCTTCCCGCTCAGCCTTTCGCCGCGACGTGCCGCGTGATGTATTCGCGCACGGCTTCACGCCAGTCGCGCGGTGTCACGCCCGTCAGCTTGGTCAGCCGCGCCGTGGACATCGCGGTGTTCGGCGGACGCTTCGCGATGAACGCCTTCAGGTCCGCCATCTTCAGCGGCCCAACGGTGCGCGCCTTCAGCGGCATCCCCGCCTCCGCGGCGCAGTCGAGCGCATGCTGCCCGTATTCCTGCCACGTGCATGAGCCGCCGTTGCACAGATGCAGCACGCCGCCCGCGGGCACGTTGAAAAGGAACGGCTTCAGCAATTGCGCGGCATCGAGCGTGTAAGTCGGCACCGCGATCTTGTCGGAGATGGCCTCGACCTTCTCATTGTTCAGCGCGTTCTTCACGATGCCATCCACAAAGCTCGGACGGTCCGGCCCGAAGACCCACGACACACGCACGGCGAGATTCTTGTCGGAAACTTCAAGCAGCGCGAGTTCCCCTGCCCGCTTCGATTCCCCGTAGTGGCTGATCGGGACGACCGGATCTTCCTCCGTGTAAAACGTGCTTTTCGCGCCGTCGAAAACGTAGTCCGTGCTGATCTGAATGCAGCGCGCACCCTTCGCCTTGCACATTTCGGCCAGCACGCGGACAGCCTGCGCGTTGATCTGCATCGCCTCGTCGCGCTCCGTCTCGCAACGATCCACATTCGTCTGCGCGGCGCAATTCACCAGCACGCCAAAATCAAGCGGCTCCAGCGTCGCGCGCATCTGCTCCGGTTGCGCGAGATCGAGTTCCTGCCGTGACAATCCCACGACATCGAGCCCCGCCGCCTTCCATTCGCGGACGAGAGCAGCACCGAGGCGACCGCCTGCACCGGTGACGACGATTCGCCTGCTCACGACTTCTTCCTCAGCGGTTCCCACCACGCGCGGTTCGCGACATACCACGCAATCGTTTCCTTGATTCCCTGCGCGGGCCGATGCTTCGGCAGCCAGCCGAGTTCCTTTTGGGTCTTGCTGGAATCAATCGCGTAGCGCCGGTCGTGGCCGAGTCGATCCTGCACGTATTTGATCAGCGAATCCGGCTTCTTCAATTCGCTGAGGATCATCTTTACGACCTCGATGTTCGTCATCTCGCCATCGCCCCCGATGTTGTAAACTTCCCCCGCCCTTCCGCGCTCCAGCACTGCCAGCGCCGCCTCGTTGTGATCGTGAACGTGAATCCAGTCTCGCACATTCAGACCGTCGCCATAGACGGGCAGTTGGATGTCGGCCATCGCGTTCGTGATCATCAGCGGGATGAGCTTCTCGGGAAACTGATACGGCCCGTAGTTGTTCGAGCAGCGCGTCACGAGCACCTCCTGTTTGAAGGTGTGAAAGTGCGCCAGCGCGAGCAGGTCCGCGCTCGTCTTGCTCGCGGAATACGGCGAACTCGGCTGCAGCGGTGACTGCTCGCTGAAGCGCCCGGTCGGCCCGAGCGAACCATACACCTCGTCGGTGCCGATCTGCAAAAACCGCGCGACCTTGTGCCGCCGCGCGGCGTCGAGAAGGATCGCGGTGCCGACCACATTCGTCTGGATGAAAGCAAGCGGCCCCGTGATGGAGCGGTCCACATGCGACTCCGCGGCGAAGTTCACCACGGCGTCAAATTTCCCCTCCTCGAAAATGCGCTCCATCGCCGGCGCATCCGCGATGTCCGCCTTGTGGAAGACGTAGCGTGCGCCCGCCTGCGGCGCGACATCCGCGAGGTTCGCCGGATTGCCCGCGTAAGTGAGCACATCCACGTTGTGAATGGTCCAGTCCGGCCGCGCCGAAAGCAGGAGCCGCACAAAATTGCTGCCGATGAAGCCGCAGCCGCCAGTGACAAGGATTCGCATGGGGCGCCGTAGCTAGCAGAGCGGCACGGGAGCGCAAAGAAAAGTTCACCAGAGTCTGACTGCACGCATTCCGGAAGCACCGGGCCACACGCCTGCCCTTTCTCGAATAATGCGATCCGCAAAATGTCGGCCCTGGCAAATGCCTGATACAGTCCGCCTGCTCCTGCGTGAACTTTTCCGGACGATCTGCCCGCCATCGTCCTTCCGATCGTGTCTGATGGAACACACGTCGTAGCCGCCAGTCGCATGGCGGTGGTCGCGCAGCGTGTTTCCGGCGACGAGGCGCCGCAGCATTTGCAACGATGTGCAGCCCGCCTATGCCGCTGGGGACGGCGCCGGATTCAGGATGCGCTTCACGGAAACGGCGGCGGCGGCAATCGCGCCGGCGAAGGGCACCCAGAAGCCGAGCAGCGCCATGCTGGCGGAAACTTTTACGATCCCCGCGTCCACCGAACTGCCGTTACTGCGAATCCAGAGCACCAGAAAGAGCAGCGCGCTGAGTCCGGCGCAGCCTGCGAGCGCGAGCGGCACCCATGCCTGCTTCCTGGCCGTCATGAAATTCCAGATCCAGATTCCGATGCCCGCGATGGCGGCCAGAATGGCGAACCTTCCGTTCGCGCCGGCATTGACCACCGAGGGCGCCGACGGCAACGCGTTCATTTGCTGCTTCATGAGGTCGGCCATGGGGCCATCCATCTTCACGGTGATCGAGACCGCGCTGAAGATCATGCCAAACAGCACGGCGACGGTGAGACCGGCGAGATACACCTGCGTCTGCACGTCGAGTTTTTTGAAATTGGCCACGCCTGCGACCATTTTTTCCTTCGCCCGGCCGAGGGCCTTGGCTGCGGCCTCCTTCGCGGCGGCGTCCTGGTTCTTCGGTGTTTCGCCTGCGCCGCTCGGCGACGTGGCACTCGGGTTGGGTTCGGGCTCGGTGCTCATGGTGGAGCGGAGAGTGCCTTGCCCGCGGCTCTATGCAATCTTCGTTCCACTTAAAATTGCGCGGATGGCGCGCGGCGGGATCAATGCACGACCTTGTTCAGCGGATACTCGATGATGCCTTCCGCGCCGAGCGACTTGAGCTGCGGGATGATTTCGCGGACGACCTTTTCGTTGATGATCGTCTCGATGGCGACCCAACCGGGGATGGCGAGGTGCGCGACGGTGGGATTCCGCAGCGCGGGGAGCGCGTCGAGCAGGCCCTTCAGCTTTTCCTCGGGGAGATTCATCTTCAGGCCGACGAGGTCGCGCGCGGCGAGCGCGCCCTGGAGGAGGAGGACGATACGGTCCATCTTTCCCCGCTTCCACACGTCTGCGTACGCAGCCTTGTTGGAAATGAATTGCGGCACGCTCTCCATGAGCGTCTCGACGATGCGGAGCTTGTTCGCGCGGAGCGAGGAACCGGTCTCCGTGACGTCCACGATCGCGTCCACGAGGTCGGGCACTTTCACCTCGGTGGCACCCCAGGAAAATTCCACCTCGGCGGTGACACCATGCTTCGCGAGGAATGCGCGCGTCATTTCCACCGCCTCGGTCGCGATCACTTTTCCCTGCAAATCCTTCACTGTCTTCACCGGCGAATCCTCCGGCACGCAGAGCACCCAGCGCGTGGGCTGCGCGCTCGTCTTGCTGAAGACGAGTTCGCACAGACGCTCGACGTCGCTGCCGTTGTTCTCGATCCAGTCGCGGCCGGTGAGCCCGCAGTCCAGAAAGCCGTGCTCCACGTAGCGCGAGATTTCCTGCGCGCGCAAAAGTCGGATGACCAGTTCGGGATCGTCCACCGCCGGCTTGTAGCTGCGCGAGGACACGGCGATGGAAAAGCCGGC
>JBDSAR010000360.1:0-11697 GCA_039922035.1 Chthoniobacteraceae bacterium | reverse complement strand
TTCCGATGGCTGGATGCACGGGTGGATCCGGAGCAGGTGGCGAGGCTGAAGCGGTGGGTCGTCCGGAATGAAACCGTGGTGATGGCCGAGGTGCGCGCGGATCAGACGTTGCGCGTGGTGGCGAACTTGCGCGCGGTGGAAGGCGAGGCACCGGTGACCTTCGCTTTCCATTCGGCGTCGGAGTTCGAGTTCGAGCCCGAGGACACCTTGCTCCGGAATGAGGCCCCGTCGAGCCAGCGCCTCGCGGACAATGCCGCCCGGCTCGCGCACTCTTTCTCGGTCGCGACCGACGGGAAATCGCGCGGTCACTCGTTGCTGGTCCGATTGCGGGAGACCGGGCGGATTCTGAAATGGGCGGATGCCAGCCTTTCAATGTCGGCGGAGGTTCATCACGCCTTCGCGCTTTCCGCGGAGTGGCTGCTGGATAATGCGTATCTCATCCAGGCGCAGATCGCAGAGATCCGGCGGAGCCTGCCGAAGAAATTTTACGAACAACTCCCGGTCGTTGCGGCCGGCCCGCAGGCGGGGTTGCCGCGCGTGTATCGCATCGCGACGGAGATCGTGGCGGAAAGTGATGGCGCGCTGGACGTCGAGACGATCCGCACGTTTCTCATCGCGTTCCAATCGGTGACCCCGCTCGGCATCGGTGAATTGTGGGCGGTGCCGCTGATGCTCCGGCTGCGGTTGGTCGAGTGCGCGCGCACGCTCGCGCTCGAGGTGGAGCAGTTGCAGCGCGAGAGCGAGGACGCGGATTTCTGGGCGAACCGGCTCATCACCGGCGCGCGACGCAGTCCCGAGCGTCTGGTCGAATTGATGGCGGAACTCGTCCGGCGCCATCCGGTGCCGAGTGCGCACTTTGCGAGCGAACTCGTCGCCCATCTCTACGACGAGGAGGCGGCGCTGCCGATGGTGAGCATCTGGCTCGATCGTTCACTGGGATCGCCGATGATGGAGGTCGTGCAGCAAGAGCACCGGCGGCAGGTCGTGCAGCAGACGTCGCTCTCGAATGTCATCACCAGTTGCCGGCGTCTCACGCAGATCCAGTGGCAGGAACTCTTCGAGGCAGTCAGCCGGGTGGACGGCGAGTTTGCGAAAGATCCGGCAGGCATTTATCCCCACGTCGATTTTGAAACCCGCAACCTCTATCGCGATGCGGTGGAGAAAATCGCACGGTGGTCGAAGACTCCGGAGCTGGAGGTCGTCGGTCACGCACTCGCGCTCGCAGGAGCGGCGACGGATGAAATCGCGCAGCACGTGGGCTACTACCTGATCGACGATGGCAGGGGATCGCTCGAGGAGCGGGCCGGTTGCCGCGTGCCTTTCGCGGAACGCGCGCGTCGCTGGCTCCGCCGACATTCCGAGGGAATCTACTTCGGCAGTCTGGGCGCAGTCACGGCGGGGCTGGTGGCCACACCGCTGGCATTCACCGCGGCCTCCGGTGCGGGTGCGAAGATGCTGACGTTGCTCGGCTTTCTGCTCGTGCTTCCCGCGAGCGAGATGGCCGCGCAGATTGTGAACTATCTGGTCACGCGACTCCTGCCGCCGCACGCGTTGCCGAAGATGTCGTTCAAAAAGGACGGCATCCCGGATGAGTGCCGCACGCTGGTCGTGGTGCCGATGATGCTGACGATGCCCGAGGCGATCCGGAATGAACTGGAGCGGATCGAAATTCGCTTCCTCGGAAACACGGACGCGAATCTGCGATTCGCGCTGCTGAGTGATTTCGCCGACGCACCCCGGCAGCACATGCCGGAAGACGCGGAATACCTGGAGATCATCGTGCGCGGCATCGAGGAACTGAACAGCCGGCATGGCGCGGGACGGTTCTTCCTTTTTCATCGAAGGCGCGAGTGGAGCGAGAGCGAGCAGCGCTGGATGGGCTGGGAGCGGAAACGCGGGAAGCTCGAACAGCTCAACCGCTTTCTCATGGGAGAATCGGCGCCTGAACTGGACGAACTGCTCTGCACGGGTGACCGCGCGCAGCTTGAGGGAATCCGCTTTGTCATCACGCTCGATGCCGACACTCAGCTCCTGCGCGACACGGCCCGGCGGATGATCGAGACGCTCGCGCATCCGCTCAATCAGGCGCAACTCTCGCCCGATGGCCGCACGGTGCTGCGCGGCTACACAATCATTCAGCCGGGCGTGAGTGCCACGCTGCCGAGCGCGCGGGCGACGTGGTTTTCGCGCATCAGCGCCGATCCGCGTGGAATCGATCCCTACACGCATGCGGTGTCGGACGTTTATCAGGACCTCACGGGCGAGGGCAGCTATCACGGCAAGGGCATCTACGATCTGCGGGCGTTTCATCGCGTGCTTTCGGGGCGCTTTCCCGAGGCGCACTTGCTGAGCCACGATTTGATCGAAGGCGTCCACGCACGCGTGGGCCTCGCGTCCGACATCGAGCTGCTGGATGTTTTTCCGGCGAGCTACATCTCGTGGTGGAATCGCCAGCATCGCTGGATTCGCGGCGACTGGCAGATCGTGGACTGGCTGCTGCCGCGCGTTCCCGCCGGTGACGGAGGCAAGTCGCCGAACCCGCTCTCCGCATTCAGCCGGTGGAAGATTTTTGACAATCTGCGCCGCAGCCTCGTGCCCGTCGCCACCGTCGTGCTGCTGGTCGTGGGCTGGCTCTGCTCGCCCGTGCCTGCGCTGTGGAGCCTGATCATCGCGGGCCTGCTGCTCTGGCCGGTGTTCGGTTCTGTGCTCGCGCTCGTGCTGCATCCGCCGCCGCCGGGAACGCGCTTCTGGCGGGGGCCGCGGGACTGCCTGCTGCGCTCGTTGCTCGGCGCGATCTTCGTCGTGGATTACGCGGCGATGGCCGTGGGTGCGATCACGCGCGTCGCGTACCGCCGGCTGCGTTCCCACCGGCTGCTGCTCGAGTGGGAGACCGCGCAGGATGCCCATCGGCGCGCGAAAAATCAGGCGCAGCAATTCATCCGGGAGCGAATGTGGATGCCCGCGGCTTCGGCGGTTCTGTTCGTCAGCACGTGGCTCGTTGGCTCGGCGTGCGCGGCGTGGCCGTTTCTTTTTTTGTGGACGATCTACCCGGCGGCATTGCTGGTGCTTAACCTCCGCGCCATCAGCACCCGCGGCGGCGTGCTCACTCCCGCTGATCGCCGGATGCTGCGCGGCACGGCGCGACGCACGTGGCGATACTTCGATGATTTCGTCGGGCCGCAGACGAACTGGCTCCCGCCGGACAACGTCCAGGAATCGCCGATCCGCGAAATTTTCATGCGCACCTCGCCGACGAACATCGGCCTGTGGATGCTCTCGACGGTGGCGGCGAGCGACTTCGGATACATTACGTTCGACGACGTGGCCGCGCGGAATCTCGCGACACTCGACACGCTCGATAAACTCGAACGCTTCGAGGGCCACCTGCTGAACTGGTACGACATCGGCACGCTGGAGCCGCTGCGCCCGCGCTACGTCTCGACGGTGGACAGCGGCAATCTCCTCGCGAGCCTGTGGGCGCTGGATGCGAGCTTTCGCGAGATGATGTCGCGGCCCGTGCTCGATGCGCTCGCAGTCAGCGGACTGGCGGACACGCTCGATGTGCTGCGGCAGATCGACGGCCCTGACACGGAACCGGCGTATCAGCAGTCGATTCTCGCGTTGAAAAAACTGACCGTGGCCGCGCCGATGGATCTCGAGGACGTGATTCACCGGATGCGCTCCGCCGTGCGCCCTGCGAAGGCGCTCGTGCAGGCATTGCCCGGCGGCAACAGCGATCCGCGGATGTACTGGGCGCGGCAGATCGCGAAGCAGGTCGAGGAATGGAATGGCATCATCGACAAATATCTTCTGCCGGTGGAAATCCTCGCCGCCTCGCCGCCGCAGCTCATGTCGCTCGGTGAGTCCACGCACGAATGGCGACGCGAGGTGCTCGCCGCAAATTTCTCGCTGCGGAACATCGCGACGAGCGACATCCCGCGACTCTCGGCGCTGCTCGCACTGCAAGCCCGCCGCGACGAACCGGGTGTCCCCGAAGCGGTGCGCGTGTGGCTCGACAAGCTCGTGGAGGAAGTCGCGCGTTCGCGGCAAAATGCGCTGGAGCAACTCGCAAAAGTCGAGGGCGTCATACGGCGCATCCAGCAGTTGGAACGCGGCACGGGGCTCCGTTTCCTCTATGATGAAAAGCGCCGCGTCTTCGCCATCGGATACCACGTGGGCGAGCGCCGGTTGGACAACTCATTCTACGATCTCCTCGCCAGCGAAGCGCGGCTCACGAGTCTCCTCGCCATCGCTCGCGGCGACGTGCCGCTGGAGCATTGGTGGGCGCTGGGCCGCCCGTTTGGTTCGGCGAATGGACGCCTCCCGCTGCTCTCGTGGAGCGGCACGATGTTCGAATACCTCATGCCGATCCTTTTCACGCAAACGCATGAGAACTCGCTGCTCGATCGCGCCTGCCGCGATGCGGTGCATTGCCAGATCGCGTATGGGAAGGAGCGCGGCGTGCCGTGGGGAATTTCCGAATCGGCGTTCAGTGCGCTGGACCGGCATCACGTCTATCAATACCGCGCCTTCGGGGTGCCGGCGCTCGCATTGAAGCGCGGGCAGGAGCGCGACCTCGTCATCGCGCCGTACGCATCGGCGCTCGCGCTCGGTGTGGAGCCCGTCGCGGCGATCGAAAATTTGCGGCGGCTCGCATCACTCGGCGGCGCGGCGATGGTGGGCGACTGCGGCTACTTTGAATCGATTGATTACGCACGGCAGAGCGAACCCGGCGGCGAAGCGGGCATCGTCGTCCATTGCTACATGGTGCATCATCAGGGCATGTCGTTGCTCGCGTTCGACAACGTGCTGCACGAGGGCGTCATGCGGACGCGATTCCACTCCGACCCGCGCATCCGCGCGAGCGAGGCGCTGCTGCACGAGCACGTCCCGGCCTCGATTTCGCCGAGCACCGGCGAGGCGCGCGATGAAAGGACCGCACCGCGCGAGACGCCGATCACCGGGGTGACTGCGGCCCCCGCACACACTCCGGACACCGCAGCGCCGAGGACGCAACTCCTCTCGAATGGAACCTGCTCGGTGATGGTGACGAATTCCGGCGGCGGCTATCTCCGCTGGCGCGATCTCGATATCACCCGCTGGCGCGCGGACACGACGTGCGATGCGCCGGGACCGTCCTGCTACATCCGCGATCTGGATGCGGGGACGCTGTGGAGCGTCACGGATCAGCCGGTGCGTTCGTCCGAACTGCGCTACACGTGGAGCTTCGCGCCGGACAAGGCCGACTTCCGCCGTCGCAGCGGACCGTGCGATACCTTCACCGAGATCACCGTGTCCGCGGAAGATGACGCCGAGGTGCGGCGCGTGACGCTGGTGAATGTCTCGCGTCATCCGTGCCGGCTCGAGCTGACGAGCTACGCCGAACTCGCGCTCGCCCCGCACAAGGCCGACCGCGCGCATCCCGCGTTCAACAAGCTCTTCATCGAGACGGAATGGCTGCCGCAATCCCAGGCGCTGATCGCCCGCCGCCGTCCGCGTTCGCCGCACGATCTGCCGGTGTGGGCGGCGCACCTCATGGTCATCGAAACGCCGTCCGACGAGCCGCCGCAGTTCGAGACCGACCGCGCGCGTTTCCTCGGCCGCGGTCGCACGCTGGAAAATCCGGAAGCCATCGGGCGCGCACTTTCCAACACGGTCGGCTCCGTCCTCGATCCGATCTTCAGCCTTCGGCGGCAGGTGACCATCGCGCCGAATCAGCGCTTCCAGTTCGCGATCGTCACGATGATCGCCGAGTCGCGCGCGGCGGTGATTGGACTCATCGAGCGATACTCGGAATTCCGCGTTTCGACGCGCGCCTTCGAGACCGCGTGGACGCGCTCGCAGCTCGAGATGCGCCGACTTCACATCCGTCCCGGCGACGTGCAGCTTTTCCAGCAGCTTGCCGCGCACGTGCTTTTCCCACAGGCACGATTGCGGCCACCGCCGGGACGCCTCGGGCGCGGCACCGCCGGCCAGCGCGCGCTCTGGGCACAAGGCATCTCGGGCGACCTGCCGATCGTCGCGGTGACGATCGGCAATGACCGCGATATCGCGCTCGTGCGCGAGGTGCTGACAGCGCACACGTTCTGGCATCTGCGCGGACTGAAGGTCGATCTCGTGCTCATCAGCGAGGAGGCGGAGAGCTACGAGGAACCGCTCACCGCGCAACTGCGCCGGCTCGCGGAAGCCCATTCGCAAGTCACCGGCGTGGATCAGCCCGGTGGCGTTTTCCTGCGTTCGGCTAAGAAGGTTTCCAAGGACGAGCTGATCGTGATCATGGCCGCCGCGCGCGCCGTGCTCGTCGCCGCGCGCGGCACGCTGCGGCAGCAATTGGCCTCGCCGGTGCCGCTCGGTCCGCAGCCCGTGCCGCGTGCGCCGGGGAAGCGCTATCGCGAGGAAGTGTCGCCGCCGCTGCCATTCCTCGAACTCGATTATTTCAACGGCCTCGGCGGCTTCACCAAGGACGGCAAGGAATACGCCATCTACCTCGGCCCCGGCACGCAGACGCCCGCGCCGTGGGTGAATGTGATGGCGAATCCGACCTTCGGCACGCTCGTCTCGGAATCCGGCTCGGGCTTCACGTGGTACGGCAACAGCCAGAGCCATCGCCTCACGCCGTGGTCGAACGATCCGGTTTCCGATCCGCCCGGCTGCGCGATCTACATTCGCGATGACGATCTCGGTGTCTTCTGGACGCCCACGCCGCAGCCGATCCGCGAGATGGATGCCTACCGCACGCGACACGGCCAGGGATATTCGATCTGCGAGCACAACAGCCACGCCATCGAGCAGGAGTTGCTCACCTTCGTGCCCGTGGATGACGCAGGCGGACTCCCCGTGCGCGTGCAGCGTCTCCGGTTGCGCAACCGCTCGTCGCATCGCCGCAAGCTCACCATCACTTCCTACGCCGCGCTCGTGCTCGGCAGCGATCCGGAGGAAACGCGGATGCACGTCGTGACGAAGTGGGATTTGCAAAGCCGCAGCCTCTTTGCGCGCAACGCCTACGAGCCGGAATTTTGCAACCGCGTGACCTTCGCCACGTCGAGTCCCGGACCGAATTCCTACACCGGCGACCGCGCCACTTTCATCGGACGCAATCACTCGATGCGCAATCCTGCCGCGATGGACCACGAGCGTCTCGTGGGCGGCACCAGCGCGGGCCTCGACCCTTGCGCCGCAGTGCAGACCACCGTGGAGATCGAGCCGGGCCAGATGATCGAAGTGACCTTCCTGCTCGGCCAGGCTGCCGATGAATTCCAGGCACGCGCGATTGTGCAGCGCTTCCGCGATCCGGCAAATGTCGAGGCTGCGCTCCGCGGGACGCAACGCTGGTGGGACGATCTTCTCGGCACGATCCAGGTGGAGACGCCCGAGTCCTCCGCCGATCTCCTGCTCAATCGCTGGATGCTCTACCAGACGCTGAGCTGCCGCATCTGGGGGCGGTCCGCCTTTTACCAATCCGGCGGCGCGTTCGGATTCCGCGACCAGCTTCAGGATGTGATGTCACTCGTGCATGCCGCACCGCAGCTCGCGCGCGAACACATCCTGCGCGCGACCGCGCGGCAATTCATCGAGGGCGACGTGCAGCACTGGTGGCATCCCGAGACGGGCGCGGGCGTGCGCACCCGCATGACGGACGACCTGCTCTGGCTGCCCTTCGTCGCCGCGCATTACGTGCGCACCACCGGCGACGCTGCGATCCTCGATGAAATGGTGCCCTTTCTCGAAGGAAATCTGCTCGGGGAAAATGAACACGAGAGCTTCTCCGTCCCCGCCATCTCAGCCACGCGCACGTCGCTGCTCGAACATTGCCGTCGCGCCATCGCCCGCGCGACGACCGCCGGTCCGCACGGCCTGCCGCTCATCGGGGGCGGCGATTGGAACGACGGGATGAACCGCGTGGGCGTCGCCGGCAAAGGCGAGAGCGTGTGGCTCGCGTGGTTCCAGATTTGCGTGCTCCGCGACTTCGCGGAATTGCTCGGACTGCGGAACGGCACCGCCGAAGCCACCGAGTGCCACGTGCGCGCCGCCAGCCTCGCAAAGACGATCGACGCCGAAGCATGGGACGGCGCGTGGTATCGCCGCGGATATTTCGACGACGGCAGCCCGCTCGGCTCCGCGCAATGCGAGGAAGCGCGCATTGATTCCCTCCCGCAATCCTGGGCTGCCATCGCGGGCAACGGTGATCCCGAGCGCGTGAAAACCGCGCTTCATTCACTCGAAGAAAATCTCGTCCGCGAATCCGCGCGGATGATCCTGCTCTTCACGCCGCCCTTCGACAAATCGCCGCAGGACGTCGGCTACATCAAAGGCTACCCGCCCGGCGTGCGCGAGAATGGCGGCCAGTACACCCACGCCTCCGCGTGGGTCGCGCTCGCCTTTGCGCGTCAGGGCGACGGCGACAAAGCCGTGTCCCTCCTCCGGATGCTGAACCCGATCGAACACGCCCGCGCCGAAAAAGATTCCGCGCGTTACAAAGTCGAGCCCTACGTCATCGCCGCCGATGTCTATGCGCTGAAGGGCAACGTCGGCCGCGGCGGATGGACATGGTACACCGGTGCCGCCGGCTGGATTTATCGCGTGTGGCTGGAGGAAGTCCTCGGCTTCAAACTCCGCGGCGACACGCTGATGATCGATCCCGTGATCCCAAGGAACTGGCCCGGCTTCCGTATGCGCTACCGCCACAGGAATACATGGTATGACATCGCGATCGAAAACCCCATGCAGGTCTGCCGCGGCGTCGCGCAGGTGGAATTGGACAGCACCATCGTGTCCGCCACGGCCATCCCATTGCACGACGACAAGCAGCCGCACACGATCCGTGTCAGCCTCGGTCCTCTGCCTGCCCCATCACGGTCAGCGCCACCGGACGCGGCGTGACCTTTTCCCAAAACACCCATCGAACGACGCGCGGGATCCGCTAGCGCGTGCTCATTTCAATACGAGCCCGGGAACGTCGTGACCCGCACCATCATGGTCCGCACCGTCGTCGCTGCACTGCATTTTGCCGTGCTTGACTGAAGGACGTGCATCTTCATTGCAGTAAACGAACGATGCCCGCGCAGCCGAGGCTACGCCATCGGCACCGCGATCCGGTCGAGCAACAGCCGGAGCTGATCGAGATTCACGGGCTTCACGAGATGCGCGCTGAAGCCGGCCGCCTTGGTCTGGCGCAGGTCGTCCTCCATGCCGTAGCCGCTCAGGGCGATCGCGGGAACGGGACGCTGGCGCTGGATTTCGCGCATCAGATCGAGGCCGCTGCCATCGGGCAGGCCGAGGTCGCTGATGACCGCGTCGAAGCGCTCCGCAGCGAAGGCGGTGAGCGCCTCGCGCATCGTGGTGGCGGCGGTGATGTGGTGGCCGCTGCGCGTGAGCAGGCGCGTGAGCACGGTGCGTGTCGCCTCGTGATCCTCGACGATGAGCAGCCGGAGCGCGCGGCCCGGTGCGGTCTGCGTGTCGCTCGCGAGCGCCGGGGTGGCGGGCGCGTCCACCGTCGCGAGGCACACTGTGAAAGTCGCGCCGCGGCCTGCGCCTGCGCTGTCGGCGCGGATCGCGCCACCGTGGACCTCGATGATCGCCCGCGAGATCGCCAGGCCCAGGCCGAGCCCGCCGTAGCGATGCTGGCCGGCGACGTCGCCCTGCTCGAAGGCATTGAAGACATGCGACAGCGCCTTGGCACTGATGCCGATGCCGGTATCCTCGACGCTTACGACGATCTTTCCCCCGGCGTCATTGCGCGTTCCCACGGTGATACATCCGCCGGTCGGGGTGAATTTGAGCGCGTTCTTGATCACGTTCCAAAAGACCTGCTGCAGCCGCGTGGGATCGACCAGCGCGTGATGCCGCGCGGCTTCGAGCCTGAAGACGGGGCGCACCTGTTTGCCGTGGCCCTCGCTGCGCACCATCTCCGCAGTGTGTTCGAGGAGTTGGTGAATGTCGGTGGCCACCGGCGCAATTTGCATTTTGCCGTGGCTGATGCGCGTGAGGTCGAGCAGGTCGTCAATCAGCCTCGCCTCGAGTTCGATGTTGCGCCTCATCATCGCGAGCTGTTCGCGCACCTCGTCCGGCAGCGTGGTGTCGTCCTCGAGCGCGGAGGCCGTCATGAGCACCGGCGTGAGCGGCGTGCGCAACTCGTGGCTGAGCGCGGCGAGGAAATCGTCCTTCGCCCGCGAACTGCGTGCGATTTCCAACATCGCCAACTTCAGCGCATCCTCCGCCTTCTTGCGCTCGGTGATGTCGCGGACAATTTTCGACGCGCCAATGACTTTTCCCGCCGCGTCCTTGATGGGAGAGATGGTGAGGGAAACCGGCAGGCGGCGCCCGTCCTTCGTCATGCGCTGGGTGTCGAGGAGCTTGATGGCCTTGCCGGCGAGGATTTGCTTCAAAATATACTCGTCCTCGTGGAACAGGTCGGGCGGAGTCAGATGCAGGCTGGGATTGCCGATGATTTCTTCCGCGGTGTAGCCAAACAGCCGCTCCGCGCTCGCATTCCATGTGGAGACGACACCGTCCAGCGTCTTGCTCAGAATCCCATCATCGGCAGACGACACGATCGCGCCCAGACGGGCCTGCACTTCCTCAGCCTTCCTCCGCTCGGTGATGTCTTCGATGGCCAGCAGGATGCGCTCGGGCACCCCCTCGGCGTTGTCCACGCGGCGGGCGTTCAGCAGCATGGTGCGCGTTCCGATGGTGGCAAACTCATGCACAACCTCGAAGCCGTTGAAGATATTTTTTTTCGGGATGATTTCTTCAAGCAACTCGCGCAGCTTGGGAATGTTCCACTGGCCGTTGCCGATCTCGTAGATCAACTGACCTTCGGTCTCGGCGGGCCCGACCTTGAAATCCGCGTAAAAGGCTTCGCTGGCCGTGTTCACCCGCAGGTCGGCGCGCAGGACGAGGAAGGGCACGGGCGTCGTGCGCAGCGTGGCCTCCGCGTATTCGAGCGCGCGTTTGGCTTCCATCTCGCTCGCTCTCGCTCTTTCTTCCGCCTGCTTGCGCTCGGTGATTTCCTCCAGCAGTTGCACGTTCAGCTTCTCCGCCACTTCCGTGAGTTCATGCTGGTGCAGACCGGCGATCAGCAGCGCCTCGTTCACCGTCGTGATGTCCTGCCGCAAATTGGCCGTCTTCGCCAGTTGGATGAGCACGGCCTCGGGCTGTGCGTTTTCATCCAGCGCCGGCCACATCGCATACAGCCAGGAGGCCGAATCGGATTCGTCCGCCTGCGCCAGGGTGGCGGCTTCACCCGTCTGGTAAACGCGGTCCAGAAGCGGCACGCATTGGTCCCCGCCATGCACGATGTCGGCAAAGGATTTCCCGATGAGATCCTCCCTGGTTTTTCCAAGCAGCCGGCAAAAGGCGGAGTTCACATGGGACACCGTGTGCGCGCTGCCCTGCACCTCGACGATCGGCAGCGGCGCGCGCTCGATGATCATCGCGACGCGGCTCCCGGGCATCGGGTCATCTTTGCGTGGTGGTCGTCCGGCCTTCATAAACTCGTTTCAGCTTTGAGCGGTTCCACGCATTAGCAAGCGCGGCGAGGCTCCTACCGCTTGGCCTTCGGCTCCGGCACCGCGTCCTTGATCGGGCCGATGCGCTCCGGAAGCCCGCTGGTCAGCCGCGCGTAGTCCGTCTGGCGCGGGCCGATGACGACCACGCCTTTCTCGTTGATGACGTATTCGCGGATGTCCTTGCTGTGGT
>JBDSAR010000359.1:0-8524 GCA_039922035.1 Chthoniobacteraceae bacterium | reverse complement strand
GCCAGTCGAGCAACTCCGGATGCGACGGCGCCGTGCCCTGCATGCCGAAATCATTTTCCGTCTCGACGATGCCACGCCCAAAATACTGCTGCCACACGCGGTTCACGATCACGCGCGCGGTGAGCGGATTTTTCGGACTCATGATCCAGCGCGCGAGATCGAGCCGCGTCGGCTGCGCGGCGGTCTTTGCAAATGCGTGCAGCACCGCAGGCGTGCCGGGCGTGACCTCATCGGCGGGACGCGTGAAGTCGCCCTTGATGAAGACGGTCGTCGTGCGCGGCTTCGGCAACTCGGACATCACGAGCGTCGTCGCGCCCTGATTCAGGAGCGCGTCGAGCTCGTTGTAGCGGTCGTGCAGCACGCGGATGGGATCGCTCGGCAGGACGAAGATGGTGAAAAGCGAAAGGTTCTCGGTGAGCTTCCGCCTGGCCGCGGGCTTCGCGACGATCTTCTGCACCGCAGGCGAAACGATTTTCTTAAACTCGGACTCCTTCAGCTTCGCCTCCCACGCGGTGACCTCGCCGTAGCGCTCCTTCACCATCGCGTTCAGCTTCGCCTCGGTGGCTTTGAATTCCTTCGTCAGCGCAGCCACGTTCACGCTCGGATCGAAGACCTTCATCGTCGGCTCGTCCTGGTTGTTCAGAAAGGCAAACAGCCGGTAGTATTCCTTCTGCGCGATGGGATCGAATTTGTGATCGTGGCACTGCGCGCAGCCCACGCTGAGCCCGAGCCACACCGTGCCCGTCGTCGCCACGCGGTCGAAAACGCTGTCGATCCGAAACTGCTCCTTGTCGATGCCACCCTCCTGATTGATCTGCGTGTTGCGGTGAAATCCGGTCGCGATCTTCTGGCTCTCGGTCGCATTCGGCAACAGATCGCCGGCGAGTTGCTCGACAGTGAACTGGTCAAACGGCATGTCCGCATTCAGCGCGCCGATGACCCAGTCGCGGAATTTCCAGATCTGCCGCGGCGCATCAATCGAGTAGCCATTGCTGTCCGCATACCGCGCCTGATCCAGCCACCAGCGACCCCAGCGCTCGCCGTAGTGCGGCGAGGCGAGAAGATGATCCACGAGCGCGCGATACGCCGCATCCGCGTCCTTCGCCGATACCTTCACAAAAGCGTCCACTTCCTGCGGAGTCGGCGGCAGCCCGGTGAGATCGAGCGACACGCGGCGGATCAAAGTCGTCGCATCCGCAGCCGGCGACGGCGCGAGTTTTTCCTCCGCGAGTCGCGCCCGGATGAAACGATCCACCGGATGCGAAGCTCCCGCGATCTCCGGCGGCGTCACACGCTTCGGCGGCTCGAAGGACCAGTGCCGCTCATAGTTCGCACCCTGCGCGATCCACTTTTTCAGCATCTCGATTTCCTGCGGCGAAACGTGCTTCTTCGATTTCACTGGAGGCATCACATCGTCCTCATCGTGAGTCGTGATGCGCTTGATGATCTCACTTGCGTCAGGCTTTCCCGGCACGATCGCCGCGTAGCCACCAAGATCGCGCACCGCATCCTCACGCACATCCAGCCGCAGCTTTGCCTCGCGATGCTTCTCATCCGGCCCGTGGCAATAGAAGCAGTTGTTCGAAAGGATGGACCTCACGTGCTGGTTGAAGCTCACCTTCTCCGGCAGCGCTGCAGCCATCGTAGATGCGCTTGCAAAAACGCCGGCAATGATTCCCACAATGGCCGGGGCAAAAAGCGCCCGCGCTTTTCCAAGTGAGGCTGCTGAGGCTGGAACGCGAATCATCATCGAAGAGCTACTTCGCCGCAGCACCCTTTTTCTTTGCGGCTTTCGTTTCTTTTCTCAGCTTGATCTCCACGGCGTTCTTCTGCGGCTGACCGGGCGTACTGCGTCCGTCGGCCACATATTTGTCGAGCAATTCGCCCAGGTGCTTCACGACATCCGGCTTTTCCGCAGCGAGATTTTTCGTCTCCGCGCGATCCGCGGCGAGATCGAAAAGCTGATCCGGCGGCAGGCCCTGCTCCGCAGGCGAACCCGGCTTCGGCACGCTCCATCCGCCGCTGCCCGCGCACAGGCAAAGCTTCATGTTCCCCTCGCGGATTGCGAATGAGCCGTTGATCGAATGCGACACGAGCGTCGTGCGCTTCGGGCCATCCTTGCCGAGCAGCGCGGGGAGAAAACTCACGCTATCCTCGGCAGCGGCCGCCGGGATTTTTGCGCCGACAACTTCCGCGGCGGTCGCCATGAAATCCGTGAGACAAACGATGTCCGCGCTGCTGCCGCCGGGCGTCACCTTTCCCGGCCAGCGCACGATGAACGGCACGCGATGCCCGCCCTCGAAGATGTCCGCCTTGTGCCCGCGGAAGCCCGCGCTCGGATTGTGCCCCTTCGCCAGCAGCTCCTCGAATTTCGCCGACGGCGAGCAGCCGTTGTCGCTCGTGAGCACGACCAGCGTGTTCTTCACGGCCCCGGATTCCTCCAGCGCAGCGAGCACTTTGCCGACCGCCGCATCCACCTGCATCACGTAATCGCCATACGCATTCAGTCCGCTCTTCCCCTTCCACTCCGGCAGCGGATTGATCGGCGTGTGCGGCGCGTTCAGCGGGAGGTAGAGGAAAAATGGACGCCCGCTTTTCGCCGATGTCGTGATCCAGTCGCACGCCACGCCCGCGAGCGTCGGCAGCACATCCACCACCTCGAATCCCTCGGCCGCCGGCCCCTTCCGCGTGAGCCCGCCGTTTTCACGATCCGTCATCATCGGAAAGGCGACCTCCTTCGTCGGCACTTTCGTCACACGATCATTTTCGATGAACGTGTACGGCACCATGTCGAGCGATGCCGCGATGCCGAAGTAGTAGTCGAACCCGACGGCGGTCGGCCCGTTCGCGATCGGCTTCGTGAAGTCCACGCTCCACACCTGATCCGGCTTTTCAATTTCCAGCGCCTCGACCGTCTTCCCCGCATGCTGCGCCCAGTCCATGCCGAGGTGCCACTTGCCGACACACGCCGTCGCGTAGCCGTTGTCGCGCAGCATCTGCGCGACGGTGAGCCTGCCCTCCTCGATGAGCCGCGGACTCAGCCCGCCGAGCACGCCCCTCTGCAACTTCGTGCGCCAGTTGTAGCGCCCGGTGATCACGCCGTAGCGTGTCGGTGTGCAGACGGCGGAAGGGGTGTGCGCGTCCGTGAATTTCATCCCGCCCGCCGCGAGTTTGTCCATGTTAGGCGTCGCGATTTTCCCCTCGGGGTTAAAGCACCGCACGTCCCCGATGCCGAGATCGTCCGCGAGGATGAAGATGATGTTCGGCTTTTCCGCAGCAGCGGCAACAGCGGCGGAAAGCAGGGCGACGAGCAATGGGAGGAAGCGCATCGCGCGAGAATGCAAACGTGACCGCAAAGTGCAAGCTGCGCGCGGCGATGGGCCGGGGTCGCGCAGCGAAGCCAGAACGCCATTTCCACGCGCCAAGGCAGCGGGCGGCAGGCTCACATTTTTCCTGGCGATGCCCTTCCCGCAGCGGCTGCGAACCGCTCAGAAACGTGAATTTGCAACGCTCCCCACGATGCCAAAAAACAGGGCGATCACAAAGATGCTCATGAATACGAGGGCAATGATGCCGATGTAGCGCCAGAAGGCGCGGTGTTCGTTGAGAGCGATCTCGAGGTCGCCGGACCGCCCGCTTTGGAGCAACACGCCGATGCGGCTCGCGTAACTGTTCAATTTCACGGCGGGATAGAGATAGAGCAGCATCACGATGACGGTGCCGAAAATCTGGCCGATGCGCCGGGCTTCCCCACCCACCGGGCTGCTCGATCCCAGGGTGACAACCGTATTGATGATCGTGATGCCGAAATTCAAAAACATCATCACCGCGATGAAGCGCACCCAGCCCTTGGTGCGGGACATGATGCTGACCACGCGCGGCGAGACTCTGCCGGAGAAGCCTTCACCACCGAAGTTTGACGAGGGAGGGACGTAGGGACGATCCATAATATTAGCGCAGCCTGGCGATGACTGTGATGACGCTGATGATGGCGATCATCACGAAGATGAGCATCATCACGCCGGTGAAAACCCAGAAGCTGCGCTGCCGATCCAGTGCGTCCTCCAGATCACTCTCCTGAGCGGAATACATCAGCCGGTTTACCGCGGTGGAAAAGCCGCCCAGCTTCGCGCCAATGATGAGCTGCAGCACACCCAGCACTCCGTAGAAAAATATGATGACGCCCAAAAAGCCGCCCAACTGGCGCATGGGGCCGTTCATATTCCCAAAGACGCTGCCGCCAAGAAACGCGGCGATGAGCATCACCACGCCGGCGATGATGCACAGCACACTGATGAAGCGCGTCCAACCCTTCGTCCGGCGGAGTTGCTCGACGACGCCCTGCGTGACTCCCCCGGTCTGTGCTCCGAATGTCTCATGGCCGCTGAGGTTCGCGGATGGTGCCTCGTAGGGATTGTCGGCCATGATGTCCTGATGGGGTTTGGGATTCCGGGCGGGGTGGTAGCGGGCCAGATGATACGCGGTCAAGGTTGAAACTTTCCGCGCACCCGCTAGAACCGCGCGCACTGTGGCGGAACCGAAACTCGACACCCTCCAATCCATCGAACTTGCCGAGGGCGTGCAGATCCTCCTGCGTCCCGCCGGGCCGCTTCCCCGCGCCTGGGCGCTGCTCGCGGACATGCTGCTCGTGGGTGTCTTCTTCGTCGCGGAATTTCTCCTCATGCTGCTGCTCTCGCGCGTCATGGGATTTTTCACCGGCATCGGCACATGGCTCCTGCTCGTGTTCGTCACTTACTGGGGCTATTTTGTCCTCTACGAGGTGCTGCGGAAGGGGCAGACGCCGGGAAAAAAAATGATGGGCCTGCGCGTGGTCCGCACGTCGGGCGAGCGCGTGGGCTGGGGCGCTTCGTTCCTGCGGAATCTCGTGCGCTTCGGCGACATGATGCCGCTGCTGCCGCAATGGCAGCTCTGGGTGCTGGCCGTGGGGTTTTATTTTTTCGGCGTCGCATCGTGCCTTGTCACGCGGCGTTTCCAGCGGCTCGGCGATCTCGTGGCGGACACGGTGGTCGTGTATGCGCGCGAGGAGTTTCTCGATGGCGTCACGCAACTGCGCGAGGACGTGACTCCCGCCGCACCGCCGATGGTGCTCACCCGCGAGGAGCAGCAGGCGTTCATCCAATTCAGCGAGCGCGCGTCATCTTGGAGCGACTCGCGCAAGGAAGAGATGGTCGCGCCGCTCGCGCCGCTCCTCGGCGTGCAAGGGCGCGAGTGCGTGGTGCGTGCGCTGGCAGTGGGCATGTGGCTCCGTGAATCATGAAGCCTTCCGCTTTCGAGGAAAAAAACGACGCGTCGTGGCGTGAGCTGGAGCGTGCGCTCGACGCGCTGGATCGCGGCAAACCCGTCGAGGACGCGGCGAAGGTGCCGCGGCTTTTCCGGCAGGTGTGCGGCGATCTCGCGCTGGCGCAGCACCGCATGTACGGCCGCCGGCTGTGCGAGCGGCTGAATGTGCTCGTCATCGGCGCATACCAGCATCTCGGCCTGGCGGCGCGGCGCGGCTCCGGGGCATTCGTGCGATTTTTTGCGTCCACTTTTCCGCGCGCGGTGCGGACGGAGCACCGCGTGGTGTGGCTGTGCATGGCGTTGTTCTTCGTGCCGTTCGCCGCGTTCATCGTGGCGGCGTATTTCGAGCCGAAATGGATCTTCGCGCTGCTGCCGCCCGAGGCGCAGGCGCAGATGGACGCGATGTACGGGAACGACACGATGGACGATTACGTGCGCGACAAGTTCGGCTCGAGCTTCGCAATGTTCGGCTTCTACATCATCAATAACATCAGCATCCACTTCCGCATCTTCGCCAGCGGCGTGCTGCTCGGCGCGGGCGCGGTGTACGGCCTCGGCTACCAGGGGATTTTTCTCGGCGCGATGTTCGGCTACGTCCACACATCGGGGAATCTGCACCGGCTCTACACCTTCGCCGCGAGCCACTCGTCGTTCGAGCTGCTCGGCTTCATCCTCGGCGCGGCGGCGGGCGTGCGCATCGGACTCGCGCTCGTGCATCCGGGCCGGCTGCCGCGCGCCGCGGCGATGCGTGAGGCGGGAAAGCGCGCGCTGCCGGTGCTGCTCGGCAGCACGATGATGCTCGTGGGCGCGGCGGTGATCGAGGGCTTCTGGTCCGGCTCGTCCGTCGCCGCGTGGATGAAACACACGGTCGGGATTCTCGGCTGGGTGCTGTTCACGGTGTATTTCATTTTCGCGGGGAGGAGGACGGCGGATGAAGCTTGAGGAAGTTACCGCGCAACTCCGCCCGCGCGGATCATGGGAGGCGGTGGACCTCGGCTTTGCGCTCACGCGCCGCCATTTTCCGCTGCTGCTCGCATCGTGGTCGCTCACGGTCGTGCCGTTGTGGGCGCTGCTGCTGCTCGCGTCGCGCTGGATTCCGATGGGCTGGGTGCTGCTCGCGATCTGGTGGCTGAAGCCCGTGTATGATCGCGTGCCGCTCTTCGTCCTCAGCCGATCACTTTTCGGCGCGACGCCAAAATTGCGCGAGGTGCTGCGCGCGTGGCCGGGGATGCTCGTGCGACGACTGCCGTGGCTGCTCATCGCGCGCGCGCCGTGGTGGATTGCAGGGCCGGCATTTTCATGGTCGCGGCCGCTGCTGCTGCCGGTGATCGATCTCGAAGGCCAGCGCGGCCGCGCGTGGAAGACGCGGCGCAACGTGCTGCTGCGGCAGGCGGGCGGCACGGCGCTGTCGCTGCTCATGCTGTGCGGGATTTACGAGACGATCCTCGTCTTCGCGCTGCTCACGCTCGGCAGCCAGCTCGCGGCGGATCCGCTCGGCGCGTTCGACCTCGGCGACGCATTCATGGAGGCGGTCTTTCGCAACGGACAAATGTCGCCGTGGCTCGAGTGGTGCCTCATCGGTGGCTACCTCGCGGCGATGACGCTCGTGGAGCTGTTCTACGTCGGCGGCGGCTTCGGGCTCTACCTCAACAGCCGCACGACCCTCGAAGGCTGGGACGTGGAACTCGCCTTCCGCCGCCTCGCGCGGCGGCTCGGGAAAGCGGCGGCCATTTTCGCCGCCGTGCTGCTGCCGCCGTGCTGCGCGCACGCCGAAGACACAAAGCCGACAGCAAAACCTGCGGCGCAACTTTCACCAGAAGCAAAGGCGATCCACGACGTGCTCGCGCACGAGGATTTCAAAGTCCACGAAAGGGAAACCGGCAACTGGGTTCCCGACGGCAGCGAACCCGTGCCGGGCTTCAACCCACTGGGCTGGTTCGAGTCGCTCGGCAATGTGCTTTTCTACACGGTCATCACGGCGCTGTGCGTGCTGCTCGTGTGGCTCATCTGGAAAAACCGCGTGTTCTTCATGCGCGGCGAGCGCGCCGGAAAAGCCGCGCCGTCCGGCCCGCGCACGCTCATGGGCATGGATGTCGCGCCGGATTCGCTGCCGGATGACATCACCGCCGCCGCGCGAGCGCGATGGGATGCCGGCGACGCGCGCGGCGCGCTGAGCCTGCTCTACCGCGGCGCGCTGAGCTGGCTCATCCATTCCGCACAGGCGCCAATACGCGACAGTGACACCGAGGGCGACTGCCTGCGCCACGCGAACGCGATTACGGAACAGGTGCGACGCGAATATTTCGCGGTGCTCACCGGGCAATGGGTCACGGTCGCCTACGCGGAACGCGCGCCCGCGGTGCGCGAGTTCGAGCGACTGCTCGGCTCATGGCCGTTTGCCGGAGAGGAAAAGCGATGAGCGATTCCCACACACAAAGGATCGCGACGACCGCGCGCGCACTCGTCCTCGCACTCGTGGCGCTCGCGCTCTGCTCGTGCCGATGGGTCACGCGGAAGGAAATCATCGGCTACCAGGGCCCGGCGCGGCAGGATCCGTTTCTCGCCGCCGAACGCTTTTTGCAAAAGGAACGCCAGGGCGCGCGCGTGGTGAGCCATCTCAGAAATCTCAAGGCGCACACCGGCCCGATCGTCGCGTCATCGCAGTCCTTTATCAACTACGGCGACGCCGATGCCGTGCTCGAATGGGCCGGCGAAGGCGGGCACCTCATCCTCCTGCTCGAAGGCGCGGAGCGCTGGCTCAACGACTGGAATGCGAGCGGCGTTTTTGGATTCCTCAAACCGCACAAACCCGAGGCCGAGGAGGCAAAGCTGCTCGCCGCACTCGGCATCTCCGGCCACGGGGCGGACGGCAACTCGTTCTCCGCGCACGAGGAAAAACGCACCGCGCGCGTGGGAAAAAACACGCTCACGGCAGAGGTCGCGGGAAAGTTCAAAGTCACCGGCAACGCCGCGCGTGCGGATATCCGCTTCGGCGACAAGGACGCGCCCGGGCTCGCGAGTTTCCCGATCGGCCGCGGACGCGTGACCGTGCTCGCAAATGCGCGCCCTTTCCGCAACCGATGGATCGGCGAGCACGATCACGCCGCGCTGCTCGCCGCGCTTACGGACCTCGGGCAGCGCGGCGAGGCGTGGTTCCTGAACGGCGTGCGCGTCTCGTTTTGGAAAATGCTCTGGGAACGCGGCTGGATGGCGCTCGTCGCCC